>NZ_JBFBFU010000003.1:0-191734 GCF_040684355.1 Kitasatospora sp. NPDC091276
CGGCCGACTCCGGCGCCGCCGATGTAGAGCTCGCCGGGGACGCCGACGGGGACGGGCTGGAGTTCGTCGCTGAGGACGTAGAGGCGGGTGTTGCGCACGGCGGTGCCGATGGGGACGCGGGCGGTGAGGGTGTCGCCGGCGCGGATGACGGCGTGGGTGACGTCGTCGCTGCATTCGGTGGGGCCGTAGGCGTTCATCATCGGGACGTGCGGGTGGCGGGCGTGCCAGCGGTGGCAGAGGTCGGCGGGGAGGGCCTCGCCGGTGACCATCAGCCAGCGCAGGTGGGGGAGTTCGGGGGCGGTGCCGTCGAGGTCCCAGGCGTCCAGGGCGGCACGCAGCAGGGAGGGGACGACCTCCAGGACGGCGATCTTCTCGTCCCGGGTCATGGCGAACAGGGCGGCCGGGTCGGCGGCCATGTCGGTGCCGGAGACCCGGACGGTGCCGCCGACGATGAGCGGGGCGAGCATCTGCCAGACGGAGACGTCGAAGGTGAGCGGCGCGTTCTGGACGACGCCTTCCCCGGCGGCCAGGTCGAGGTCGCCGACCTTGGCCCAGAGGTGGTTCATCATGCCGGAGCGCTGGACCATCGCGCCCTTGGGCTTGCCGGTGGAGCCGGAGGTGAACATCACGTACGCCAGGTCCAACTCACCTCCGACAGAGGTGAGTTCGGCGCCGCTGCTGGAGTCGGACGGGTCGGTCAGCGGCAGGGCGGTGGTCGCCCCGGCGGTGAGCTCGGCGGCCTGTGCCTCGTACCCGGCGCCGACCAGCAGGTGGCGGGCGCCGCCGTCCTCCAGCAGCCCGGTGTTGCGGGCGGCCGGGGCGGCCGGGTCGAGCGGCAGGTAGGCACCGCCGGCGGCCTGGACGGCCAGCACGCCGGTGACGAAGGGGACGCCGGGCTCGGCGAACATCGCGACCACCGAACCGGTGCCGACCCCGGCGGCGGTCAGCCGGGCGGCCAGGCCCGCCGCGCGGGCGACCAGTTCGCGGTAGTCGATCCGCTCGGTGCCGTCGGCCACGGCCACCGCGTCGGGCGTACCGGCCGCGACGGCGCGGACCCGCTCGACCAGGCCCTGGTCGGCGGCGGTGGCCGGATCCCAGGCGCCGAGCAGCCCGAGCGGTTCGCCGGTCGCGCCCAGGCCCACCTGGCCGAGCGGACGGTCCGCGGGCATGGTGGCGAGGGCGCCGAGGAAGGTCTCGAACCGGGCGAGGTGGGTGGCGAGTTCGGCCGGCTCGTACAGCTCGGGGTTGCCGTCGAGGTGGATCTCGACGGTGCCGTCGTCCGCGTTCAGGACCGTCATGATGAGGTCCTTGACGATGCCGGTGGACAGGTTGACCACGACCCCGCGGCAGTCGCCGAAGGCCAGCTCGGGGTCCTGGTTGAGCACGTTGATGAACGGGCCGAAGGCGCGCTGGTCGTCGATCCGCAGGCCGATGTCGCGGCGGACCCTGTCCCCGCGGTAGCGCTGGTGCTTCAGCGTGCCGGCGACCTCGACCCAGGCCGCGCGCAGCAGTTCGGTGCGGGTCATCTCCGGGCGCACCCGGACGGCCAGCGGCAGGTAGTTGGCGAGCATGCCGGGGATCTCGCGGCTGACCGCGCCGACCCGGCCGGTGACCGGCAGGGTGAGCAGCGGCGCCGGGACCCCGGTGACGCGCTGGGTGTAGGCGGCCATCGCGGCGACCATCAGGACCGGCATGGTGACCTTGCCGTCCTGGGCGAGGGCGTGCAGCGCGGCCGTGGTCGCGGGGGAGAGCCGGGCGGTCTCGCGCAGCGCGACCCGGCCGGGGGCCGGCTCCTGCTCGGAGAGCGAGACCAGCTCGGGCACCGCGCCGTGCCGGTCGGAGGTGAGGCGGTCCGTCCAGTAGGCGCGGTCCTTCTCGACCATCGACGAGTCGAGGTACTTGCGCTCGGCGTCCAGCAGCCGGTGGAAGGCCGGCATGGCGTCGGCGTCCAGCTCGGCCGGGCCCTCGCCGGCGGCCAGCCGGGTGTAGGCGCTGGACAGCTTGGGGTAGAGCAGCGAGCGGCTGAAGCCGTCCGCGAGGATGTGGTGCATGCACAGGTAGAGCAGGTGGTGCTCCGGGGCCAGCTTGATCAGCGCGCCGCGGAACAGCGGGAAGTCGGTGACCTTCATCGGGTCGGCGTGGTCGGCCCGCATCCACCGCTCGGCGACCGCCGACGGCTCCGCCTCGCCGCTGAAGTCCAGCGTCTTGAGCGGGAGCTGGGCGAGCGGGCGGATGATCTGGCCGGGGGCGCCGTCCTCCTCGACGAACTGCACCCGCAGTCCCTCGGCCTCGTGGCCGAGGCGTTGCAGCGCCCGTCCGAGCAACTCGGCGTCGAGCGGTCCGCGCAGATCGATGTAGTCCGCCATGTTGTAGGCCAGCGGCCCGGCGGCGAACTGCTCGTCGAACCAGATCTCGGCCTGTGCCGCGGTGAGCGGAAGGACAGCGTTCCGGTTTGTCGTCACTGCTTTGCTCTCCGTCATTCTCAGCCTCAGCCCCGCCTTGAAAACTCTCGACCCTCTGACCCCGCAGGCCCCGGCCCCGCAGGCCCCGACCCCACCGGTCCGGTCAGCCGGACACCGTCTGGAGCCCGGCGGCGACGCCCGCCCCGAGGCCCCGGTGCTCGACCCCGGGCAGCAGGCCCTCCTGGCCGACCGACCCGCGCACCCACTCGTCGTGGTAGACGGTGTCCATGTAGCGCTCGCCCAGGTCCGGTGAGATGGTCACGGCGGTCACCCGCTCGCGCACGCCGCCCGCGCCGTCGCCGTAGTGCTCGTTCAGCCAGCGCAGCGCGCCGCTGACGGCCGTCCCGGTGGAGCCGCCGAACAGGAAGCCGCCGCGCATCAGTTCGCGGCAGGTCCGGACGGTGTCGGTCTCCTCGACGTGGACCGCCCGCTCCACCAGCGACTCGTCCAGCAGCGCGGGCCGCACGCTGGTGCCCAGGCCCGGGATGTGCCGGGTGGCCGGCGGGGCGCCGAAGGTGACCGAGCCGACGCTGTCGACCGGGACGACCCGCACCGAGGGGCGCCGCTCGCGGAAGTACCGGGCGCAGCCCATCAGCGTCCCGGTCGTGCCCGCGCCGATGAACAGCACGTTCAGGTCCGGGAACTGGCGGGCGATGGCCGGCGCGGTGGTCCGGTAGTGCGCCATCCAGTTGCCCGGGCTCAGGTACTGGTTGAGCCAGACCCGCTTCTCGTCGGCGGCGAGCAGCGCCTTGACGTGGCGGATCCGCGCACCGAGGAAGCCCTCGGTCTCGTGCGGCTCGGTGATCAGGTGCACCTCGGCGCCGTACGACTCCATGGTGCGGCGGGTGACCTCGTTGCAACGAGAGTCGGTGACGCAGATGAACTTGTAGCCGCGGCTGGCGGCGAGCACGCTCAGGGCGACGCCCATGTTCCCGGACGAGGATTCCACCAGGGTCGAGCCGGGGCCGAGGACGCCCGCCGCCTCGGCCTGCGCGACCATTTCCCGGGCCGCTTTCAGCTTGATGGACCCGGCGAAGTTGAACCCTTCGACTTTCAGGAAGAGACGGTGCCCGAAGAACGGCTGCAGATTCACGAAGAGGTCGCTGACCTCGAATTCGTGCGACGCGGAAATGACCGGCACTGGAGACTCCTGGCCTTCGGTAACGAATTAGCCTCGGCGGCAAGCCTCCCGCCGGGCGCTGACGAGGGGCTGACGGACTGCTGACGGGGTCGGCGACCAGGGTTTCGGACCCGCCCGGAGGCGCGCGTCAGCCGTCCGTCAGTTGCCGGTCAGTTGCTCGTCAGCGCCATCGGAAAGCGTTTGTTATTCCGCACTTGCAGGCCTTCCACGAGGAGCCCGGTTTGAATCGGCCGTCCGCCATCAGTGAAGTCCTTCCGCTCTCGCCGCTGCAACAGGGACTGCTCTTTCTCTCGGAGTACGACCGTGAGGGGACGGACGTCTACACCATTCAGCTGGTCCTCGACCTGGACGAGCTGACCGACGCCGATGCCGCCGCGCTGCGCACCGCGGCGGGCCTGCTCCTGGAACGGCACCCCAACCTGAAGGCCTGCTTCCGGCACCGCAAGAACGGCGAGGCGATCCAGGTGATCCCCACGTCGGTCGAACTGCCGTGGCGCGAGGTCGCGGTGGCGGCCGGCGCGGCCGGGCCGGAGGCGGAGTTCGACCGGCTCGCCGAGGAGGACCGGCTGCGCCGCTTCGACCTCGCCCGCCCGCCGCTCCAGCGGCTCACCCTGGCCCGCGCCGAGGGCGGGCGCTGCCGGCTGGTCTGGACCGTCCACCACATCCTGGTGGACGGCTGGTCGATGGTCTCGCTGATCGGCGAACTCGCCGCGCTCGCCGAGGAGCTGAAGGCCGGCGGCGCCCCCGCCAGGCAGCCGCAGGCCGGCGCGGCCCGCTACCAGGCGCACCTGGCCTGGCTGGGCGCGCAGGACAAGGAGGCCGCCCGGCAGGCCTGGACCGCCGCCCTGGCCGGGGTCGTCGACCCGACCCGGCTGGTGCCGGCCGGCCGCGACCGGGCCGCCGGTGCGGCCGCGCTGCCGCAGGCCGTCCCGCTGGAGCTGACCCCCGAGGTCTCCGCCGCGCTGACCGGCTTCGCCCGCTCGCGCGGCCTGACCGTCAACGCGGTGGTGCAGGGCTGCTGGGCGCTGCTGCTGTCCCGGCTGACCGGCCAGGACACCGTGCTGTTCGGCGCGGTCACCTCCGGCCGGCCGGCCGAGGTCCCGGACGTCGAGCGGATGGTGGGCCTGTTCGCCAACACGCTCCCGGTCCGGGTGGACGTCGACCCGGCCCGCACCCCGGCCGAGCTCTTCGCCGACGTGCAGCGGTCGCAGACCGCGCTGCTGGCGCACGAGCACCTGACCCTGGCGGAGGTCCAGCAGCTCACCGCCGTGCGCGGTGAACTCTTCGACACCGCCCTGATGTTCCAGAACTACCCGATGGGCGGCCTGCCGCTGGCCACCGGCACCGGCCCCCGGGTGACCGGCGCCGACGTCCGCTCCGCCACCCACTTCCCGGTCACCCTCACGGTCTTCCCCGGCACCCCGTTCGGCCTGGCCGTCAACCACGTGCCCGCGCTGGTCACCCGGGCCGAGGCCGAACTGGTCGGGCGGCGCTTCGCCCGGCTGCTGGCCGCCGCCGTCGCCCGGCCCGACGAGCCGTGCGGCCGGCTGGACGTCCTGGACGAGGCCGAACGCGCCGAGATCACCGAGGCCCGCAACGCCACCGGGGCGCCGCTGCCCGGCGACTGGCTGGCCCCGCTGCTGGCCGCCCGGGCCGCCCGCACTCCGGACGCGCCCGCCGTGCGCTGCGGCGAGGAGCGCCTGACCTACCGCGAACTGCACGCCCGCGCCGACGCGCTGGCGCACGCCCTGCACGCCGCCGGGGCCGGCCCGGAGCAGGTGGTGGCGATCGCGCTGGACCGCTCCTGCGACCTGGTGGTGGCCGCCCTGGCCGTCCTCAAGTCCGGCGCGGCCTACCTGCCGCTGGACCCGGACTACCCGGCCGACCGGCTGCGCTACATGCTCGCCGACGCCGCCCCGGTGGTCACCCTCACCCACCGCCGGGTGCGCGAACTCCTCGCCGCCGAAGCCGCCGTAGCCGCCGAAGGCGAGATGAGCACCGGCGAGCTGTGGGTGCTGGACGGCCCGGACGCCGCGACCGGTGCGCCCGGGCAGCGCGTACCGGGCACGGCCCCGCGCGCCGACCACCCCGCGTACGTGATCTACACCTCGGGCTCCACCGGCCGCCCCAAGGGCGTCGTGGTGCCGCACCGGGCGCTGGTCAACCTGGTCGAGGACATGGTCGCCCGCTTCGAAGTGACCACCGAGGACCGCTTCCTCGCCGTCACCACCTTCGGCTTCGACATCGCCAACCTGGAGCTGTTCGTCCCGCTCGCCGCCGGCGCCGAACTGCTGGTCGCCGACCGCGAGACGGTCCGCGACCCGGCCGCCCTGGCGGACGCCGTCACCGGCCTGGACGCCACCCTGCTACAGGCCACCCCCAGCCTCTGGCAGTCGCTCGCCGCCGACCACGCCCCCCGGCTGGCCGGCCTGCGCGCCCTGGTCGGTGGAGAGGCGCTGCCCGAGCCGCTGGCCCGCACCCTCACCGCGCACTGCGCGTCCGTGACCAACGTGTACGGCCCGACCGAGACCACCATCTGGTCCACCGCCGCGCCGCTGACCGGCGCCGAGGCCGGGCCGCCGCCGATCGGCGGCCCGATCGCCAACACCCGGGTGTACGTCCTGGACGGCGCGCTGCGCCCCGTCCCCGACGGCACCTTCGGCGACCTCTACCTCGCCGGCACCGGCCTGGCCCGCGGCTACCTGGGCCGCCCCGGCCTGAGCGCCGAGCGCTTCGTCGCCGACCTGTACGGCCCGAGCGGCGAGCGGATGTACCGCACCGGCGACATCGTCCGCTGGGACGCCTCCGGCACCGCCCTGGAGTACGCGGGGCGCAGCGACCACCAGGTGAAGATCCGTGGCTACCGCATCGAGCTCGGCGAGATCGAGTCCGTGCTCGCGGCGCAGCCCGGAGTGACGCGGGCCGTCGTCACGGCCCGCACCGACCGGGCGGGGGACGCCCGCCTGGTCGCCTATGTCGTACCGGCAGGGATCGACCGCGACCGCTTGCGGGAGCGGGCGTCATCGGTGCTGCCCACGCACATGATCCCTGCCGTGTACGTTCCCCTGGACGACCTGCCGCTGACCCCCAACGGCAAGGTCGACCGCAAGGCCCTGCCCGCCCCGCCGGACGAGCGGGCGGGCACCGGACGCGAGCCCGCGGGGGAGCGCGAGGAACTGCTCTGCGCGGTCTTCGCCGAGGCCCTCGGGCTCGACCGGGTCGGCGCCGACGACGACTTCTTCGAACTCGGCGGCCACTCGCTGTCCGCGACCAGGGTCGCCAACCGGCTGCGTGCCGCGCTCGGCGTGGACGTCCCGGTGCGGGCCCTGTTCGACGCCCGGACGGCCGAGGCGCTGGCCCGCGCCCTCGACCCGGACGCGGCGGCGGCCGCCGAGGCGGCGGAGCCGGCCCCCCGGCGCCCCGCGCTGCGCGCCGTCCCGAACCGGCCGTCCTCGGTGCCGCTCTCGTACGCCCAGGAGCGGCTCTGGTTCCTGGACAAGATGGACGGGCCCACCGGCAGCTACAACATCCCGCTGGCGGTCCGCCTCACCGGCCCGCTGGACGCCGTCGCGCTGGCCGCCGCCGTCCGGGACGTGGTGGCCCGGCACGAGAGCCTGCGCACCGTCTTCGCCGAGGCCGACGGGCTGCCCTCGCAGCTGGTGCTCTCCGCCGAGGAGGCGGAGCGGGCCGGCGCCCCGCTGGTCGTCGTGGACCTCTCCGGGGCGGCGCCGGGCGCGCTGGAGGCGGCGCTGGCCGCCGAGGCCGTCCACCCCTTCGAGCTGTCCGCCCAGGTGCCGCTGCGGGCCCGGCTGTTCACCCTCGGCCGGGACAGCCACGCGCTGGCCCTGACGGTGCACCACATCGCCGCCGACGGCTGGTCGCTCGGCCCGCTCGCCCGCGACCTCTCCGACGCCTACCGGGCCCGGCTGGACGGCGCCGGGCCGCGCTGGGAGCCGCTGCCGGTGCAGTACGCCGACCACGCGCTCTGGCAGCGCGAACTGCTCGGCTCCAAGGACGACCCGGACAGCCTGGCCAGTGCCGAACTCGCGCACTGGCGCGAGGCGCTGGCGGGCATCCCGGAGGAGCTGGACCTGCCCACCGACTTCCCCCGCCCGGCCCGCGCAGGGCACCGCGGCGCCGAGGTCGAGTGCACGGTGCCCGCCGAGACCCACGCCCGGCTCGCCGAACTCGCCCGGCGCGGCGGCGCCAGCCTGTTCATGGCCGTCCAGGCGGGCCTGGCCGCACTGCTCACCCGGCTGGGCGCGGGCACCGACATCCCGCTCGGCAGCCCGGTGGCCGGGCGCACCGACGACGCGGTCCGCGACCTGGTCGGCTTCTTCGTCAACACCGTGGTGCTGCGCACCGACACCTCGGGCGACCCGGCGTTCACCGCCCTGCTCGGGCGGGTCCGGGAGACCGACCTGACCGCCTACGGGCACGCCGAACTGCCCTTCGAGCACCTGGTGGAGGAGCTCAACCCGGTCCGCTCGATGGGCCGGCAGCCGCTCTTCCAGGTGATCCTGGCCTTCGAGAACAGTTCCGACCCGCTGCCCGCGATGCCCGGCCTGAGCGCCGAGGTGCTGCCGATCGGCAGCACGACGGCCAAGTTCGACCTGTCCTTCCAGGTGCTGGAGCGGACCGGTCCGGACGGCGCCCCGGCCGGTCTGGACATCCGCCTGGAGTACCGCGAGGACCTGTTCACCGGGGCGACGGCGGCCCGCCTCGCCCGGGCCCTGGCCACCCTGCTCGACTCCGCCGCCCGCACCCCCGACGCGCCGCTCAGCGCCCTCGACCTGCTCACCGCCGAGGAGCGCCGCGTCCTGCTGGAGGAGTGGGCCGGCCCGACCGCCCCGTTCACCCCGGTCACCCTGACCGCCGTGTTCGAGGGCCTGGCGGCCGCCGGCCCGGACCACCCCGCGCTGATCGGCCCGGACGGCGTGCCGGCCGGCCCGGCGACGATGCGGCTGTCCTACGCGGCGCTCAACGAGCGGGCCAACCGGCTCGCCCACCTGCTGCTGGAGCGCGGGGTCGGGCCGGGCGACGTGGTCGCGCTGGCGATGCCGCGCTCCGCGCCGCTGGTGGTCGCGCTGCTGGCGGTGCTCAAGACCGGCGCCGCCTACCTGCCGGTCGACCCGCAGTACCCGGCCGAGCGGATCGCCTACATGCTCGACGACGCGGCGCCCGCCCAGGTGCTGACCGTCGAGGCGGTCGCCGACCGGATCCCGGGGCTGCCCGAGGGCGTCGTCCCGCTGGTCCTGGACTCCCTGCGCACCCGGTCCGACCTGACCGGCCGGCCCGACCGCAACCCCGTCGACGCCGACCGCACCCGGCCGCTCCTCCCGCAGGACGTCGCCTACGTGATCTACACCTCGGGCTCCACCGGCCGCCCCAAGGGCGTCGCGGTGCCGCACCTGGGGGCGGCCAACCTGGCCGCCAACCACCAGGCGCGGATGGGCGCGGGGCCGGACACCCGGGTGCTCCAGTTCGCCTCGTTCAGCTTCGACGCCACCGTCTGGGAGCTCGGCGTCTCGCTGTACTCGGGCGGCACCCTGGTGGTCGCCACCGACGAGAGCCGGGTCTCCGGCGAGGTGCTGGGCGCGCTGCTCGCCGAGCACCAGGTCAACCACGTGGTGCTGCCGCCCACCGTGGTGGCCGGCCTGCCCGAGGACGTGGTGCTGCCCGAGGGCCTGCACCTGCTGGTCGGCGGCGAGGCCTGCTCGGCCGCGCTGGTCGACCGGTTCGCCCCGCTGACCGAGTTCCGCAACGCCTACGGCCCGACCGAGGCCTCGGTCTGCGCCACCTGGAGCGACCCGCTGCGCGCCGGCGGCGGCCGCCCGCCGATCGGCCGCCCGCTGGACAACCACCGGCTGTACGTCCTGGACGACGCCCTCGCGCCCGCGCCGGTCGGCGTCACCGGCGAGCTGTACATCGCCGGCACCGGCCTGGCGCACGGCTACCTGCGCCGCCCGGTCACCACCGCCGAGCGCTTCGTCGCCGACCCGTACGGCCCGGCCGGCACCCGGATGTACCGCACCGGCGACCTGGCCCGCTGGCGGGCCGACGGCACGCTCGACTACGTCGGCCGGGTGGACCACCAGGTGAAGCTGCGCGGCTTCCGGATCGAGCTCGGCGAGATCGAGGCCGCGCTGGTGCGCCACCCCGTGGTCGTGCAGGCCGCGGTGCAGGTCGCGCCCTCGCCCACCGGCGTGCCCCAGCTGACCGGGTACGTGGTGCCGCTGCCCGGCGTCGCCGCCGTCGACGTGCCGGTGCTGCGCGCGTTCGTCGCCGAGTCGCTGCCCGCGCACATGGTGCCCGCGGCGCTGGTGACGCTGCCCGCGTTGCCGCTGACCGCGAACGGCAAGCTCGACACCCGCGCCCTGCCGGCGCCCGGTGCCGCGCCCGCCGCCGCGCAGACCCCGGTGCGGCGCCCGGGCACGCCGGCCGAGGAGGTCATCGCCGGGGTCTTCGGCGAGATCCTCGGCCTCGACCAGGTCGGCGCCGACGGGGACTTCTTCGACCTCGGCGGCGACAGCCTGCGCTCGGTGCAGATCGTCAGCCGGGCCGCGAAGGCCGGGCTCACGCTCTCGCTGGCCGACGTCTTCACCCACAAGACGGTGGCGGCCCTCGCCGCCGCCGCCCGGCCCGCCACCTCGCAGCGGCTCCCCGCGACGGTGCTGGAGCCGGTGCTGCCGATCCGGCCGGGCGGCACCGCCGAGCCGCTGTTCTGCGTGCACGGCGGGGTCGGCTTCGGCCTGCCGTACGCGGAGCTGGCCCCGCACCTCGACCCGGCCCGGCCGGTGTACGCGCTGCAGTCCGACGGTGTCGCCGCGCCCGAGGGGGAGTGGGAACGGCCGCAGGGCGTAAGGGAGCTGGCGGCCACGTACCTGGCGAGGATCCGCCGGGTGCAGCCGCACGGCCCGTACCACCTGCTGGGCTGGTCCTTCGGCGGGCTGGTCGCGCACGAGATGGCGGTGCAGCTCCAGGCGGCGGGCGAGCGGGTGGCCTTCCTGGCGGCGCTGGACGTCTTCCCGGTGCTGCCGGGCGACCACAACCCGACCGACGAGGAGATCCGCGGGGCCTTCCTCGCCCACCACGCCACCGGGACGGGCATCGACGACGGGGAGCTGCGCCGGCTGATGGCGGTGATGCGCCACCACACGGACATCGCCCGGGAGTTCACCCCCGGACGGTTCGACGGCTCGCTGCTGCTGTTCGCCGCCGCCGACGAGGTGCAGGGCGCCCCCGCCGCCGAGCTCGCCGACCGCTGGCGCGCGCACCTGACCGGCGCGCTGACGGTGCACGACGTCGCCTGCGGCCACGAGGAGATGCTCGGCCGGGAGGCGGCCGGCCGGATCGGCGCGGTGGCCGACGCCGCGCTGCGCCGGTCCTGAACGACCGGACGGCCGGGCCCGGAATCCGGGCCCGGCCGTCACGGGGCCGCCGGCGGCGCCCCAGGAGGGGAGCCGTCGGCGTGCCGGGGCGAACTGCCCTCGCCCCGACGGGACTTACAGCGAGGGGTCCTGCATCAGGATCGCCTGGTAGAGGTGGTGGAGACGACGACTCGGTTTGAGCCCCAACTCGTCGTCGAGCCACTTCCGGGTGCGGTGGAAGATGTCGACGGCCTCCGACTGCCGGCCGCACCGGTAGAGGGCGATCATCAACTGCTCGCTGAACCGCTCGCGTTCCGGGTACTGGGCGAGCAACTGCTTCAGCTCGGCCACCACCGCCCCCGCCTCGCCCGCTTGCAGCTGCGCCGAGATGAGGTCCTCCCGCGCGGTCTTGCGCTGCTCGTCCAGACGCAGCGCGACGGCCCGGCACCAGGGCCCGTCGCTCGTGTCGAGCAGGGCCGGTCCGCGCCACATCGCGAGCGACTTGCGGAGCGTGTCCATCGCTTCGTACGGCCGGTCGCTGACCAGCCCCGCGCCTTTCTCCGCCGTCCGCAGGAACCGGTACGCGTCGACCGCGTCCTCCGAGACGTTGAGCATGTAACCGTTGTCAACCGTGCGGATGAGTTCCTGGTCCGGCCCCTCCAGACCAAGTTCCGCCAACGACTTGCGCATGCGTTTGACATTGGCCTGCAAGGCGTTGCGCGCGTTCTTGAGCGGCGCTTCCCCCCACAGCTCGTCGATCAGTTCGTCGAACGCGACCACCTGGCCGGCGTTGAGCGCCAGCATGGTGAGCATCACGCGATTCTTCTTCGCCCGTAGACCTACGGTGCGCTGACCGTCGCCGATCAATAGTGGGCCTAATATGGAGATGTACACCAAATTCCCCGTCCCTAGCGGTGAACTCCAGCCACAAGCCTTTCTCCTGTGACCTCGGCCCGGCCACCGTCAACAGTGGTCGACGTGTTTGGGGTGGCCTGACAAAGGGGAAAAGCCTGGGTATCATTCGCGCTGGTCAAGTATCGGACACGCCTGGGTCGTCCGGCCATGTACCTTCGTACATGAGTTGATGAACCTGCGCCACCAACCCCACCTGAAGCCGCGACTCCACTCCCAGTTTCGCGAGGATGTTGGCGACGTGCGCCTTCACCGTGCGCTCCGTGACGTGCAGTCGGGCGGCGATGCCGCGGTTGGAGTGTCCGGCACCGATCAGGTCGAAGACCTGCCGTTCCCGTCCGGACAGCGTCCCGACCCGGGTGAGCTCGTTGCGCCAGCGCGCCGAGGCGAGGCTGCCGTCACTGTGCATGGCCACCCCCCTGACCGCCCCCTGCTTCCCCGTGGTGCGTCCGGCGGCAGTTGTGCCCCCCCGTCACCGGGAAGGTCGTTCACGTGCCGACGAACGCGCATGCGATTCTACAACTCCCGTAACAAACCACCACGGGACAGTCGGCGTCAAACCCCTTGTCACGACTGGTTGTGGCCGGTGCCTGCACGAAACGCACACGAAAAGGGCCGGGGAAGGGGCTAAGCCCTTCCCCGGCCGTCGAGTTGGACGGGTCCCGTGTTACGGGAGGGTCGTGCGCGCCGCCGAGGCCGCCGCCGCCGCGGCCACGATGGCCGGCATCCGCGGGGTCCGGGTCGTGGTCTGGCGCGCGAGCCGCGAGGGCCAGAAGGTCTTCCAGCCGAGCAGGGTGACCACGGCCGGCAGGACGACGATCCGGATCACCGTCGCGTCGAGCAGCACCGCGCAGGCCATGCCCACCCCCATCTGCTTCATCTCGATGAAGTTCAGCGAGGCCAGCAGGGCGAACACGCAGACCATCACCACCGCGGCGCTGGTCACCACGCCCGCCGTGCGGGTGATGCCCTGCTCGACCGCCTCCTTCACGGAGAGCCCGCCGCGCGCCGCCTCCCGGATCCGGCTGACCACGAAGACGTGGTAGTCCATCGACAGGCCGAGCAGGATCACGAAGAGCATCAGCGGCAGCCAGGCCACCACCCGGCCGGTGGACTCGAAGTGCAGCAGGTCCTCCGCCCAGGTGTGCTGGAAGATCAGCGCGAGCAGGCCGAAGGAGGCCGCCGCGGACAGCAGGTTGAGCACCACGGTGATCAGCGCGAGCATCACCGAGCGGAACGCGACGGTCATCACCAGGAAGGTCAGCACCAGGGCCACCCCGAGCACCCAGGGCATCTTGTGCATGACGTTCGCCCGGTAGTCGACGTCGAACGCGACGTCGCTGCCGCCGACCGCGAACTCGGCGCCCGCGACCGTGCCGAGGGTCTGCGGGGCGAGGTCCTGGCGCAGCCGGGCCAGCGAGGCGCGGGCCTGCGGGGAGCCGCTGTCGAAGTGGGTGCCGATCGCGATGGTGGCGACCGTGCCGTCGGGGGAGGTGCGGACGGTCGGCGCCGGGTTGTGCACGAAGAGGGCGTCCTGCGAGGCGCGTTCGACCAGCGCCTCCACCGCGCTGCCCAGCTCCGCCGTCCGGTCTGCCGGGACCTTCACCGCGACGGTGTGGGTGTCGGCCTGGCTCGGGAAGGAGCCGGTCAGCCGCTCGTTGGCCTGCATCGCCGGGATCGACCGGGGCAGGTCGTCGATCCCGGTGGCCTTGAGCTTCAGGCCGAGGGCGGGCAGCGCGAGGACGAGCAGCGCGCCGACCGAGAGCACCAGCGCGATCACCGGGTGGCGCAGGGCGGGCTTGAGCATGGTCGACCACAGCCGCGGCTTGACCCCGCCCTTCTGGGTGAGCCGCCACACCAGCGGGACCCGCGGCGCGTCCAGGTAGCGGCCGAACCGGGACAGCATGGCCGGCAGCACGGTCAGCGAGGAGGTGATCGCGATGGCGACCACCAGCACCGCGCCGGTGGCCATCGACTCGAAGGCGATGTGCCCGGCGAGGTAGAGCGCCCCCATCGAGATCATGACGACCACGCCGGACACCAGCACCGAGTGCCCGGAGGTGGCGGCCGCGATCTCGATGGCGTCGATGTTGTTGGCGCCCAACGCCCGCTCCTCGCGCTGGCGTTTGAGGTAGAACAGCGAGTAGTCGACCCCGATGGCCATGCCCATCAGCACGATGACGTGCGTCACCGGCCCCGGGTCGGGCACCAGTTGGGAGGCCACCCCCCACAGGCCCAGCCCGGCGAGCACCGAGGACAGGCCGAGGACGACCGGGACGCTCGCGGCGACGATCGCGCCGAAGACGAAGACCATCACGAGCAGCGTCACCGGCAGGCTCAGCACGGTCGCCTTGCCGAGGTCCTTGCTCAGCATCTCGTTGAGCCCGGCCTTGATCGAGCCGGCGCCGACGAGTTCCATCCGCAGCTCGGTGTGCGACGCGTGGGTCCTCGCCACGGTGTCGATGAGCGGCTGCACCCGGTCGGCGGAGGTCTCCGGATCGCCGTCGAGGGTCACCGGGACGAGCAGGGCCGAGCCGTCCGGTGCGGGCACCGGAGCGTCGATCGAGCTGATGCCGGGGAGGGCCTTCAGGTCGCGGGTGGCGTCCGAGGCCGCGGACTGCGCCTGGACGGGGTCGAGCCGGCCGCCGCCCCACGGGGTGATGAGGACGTTCTCCACCGCGCGCTCCTGGAGGCCGCCGCTGCGGGCGATCGCGGCCGCCCGGCCGGACTGGCCGATGGCGAGGTCGGAGGTGGTGGCCTGCCGGGTGCCCGTGACGCCGCCGACCACGAGGGCCGCCACGACGAACGCCACCCAGAGCGCGATCGCCCACCAGGGGTGGACGGCGCTCCACCGAGCGGCCCTGGTGATCACGTTCCTGCCTTCCACGATCACGTTCCCCTCCTCAAAAGAAATGCCCGGATCAAGACACGGGCCTGACTTATGAGTCCGGCCGGTGCGGTGCGGCGTTCGCCTGCATCACTGAATCTAGTGACGCTTCGACGCATGATCACGGGTACAACTTCGACGATTGGAGGGGGAGTTTCTTCTACTTGACAGCCGACCCGAGAGGGCTGCCGCCGGATTCCCCGGGCGGAATTTGATACCACATCCGCCGGGACACGTTAAAGGGCCCGTCGCCGATCAGTGCGACGGACCCCGCGTATTCCTCGGGCAGCGGCAGGTCGGTGACTCTCCACGGCCCGGGCAACGGCCCGGAGCGTGCGTACACGGTGGCTTCCGGTCCGTCGTGGGCGACCGGGATCCCCATGCCCTGGGTGAGTCTGGCGCCCGAGGCCTTCACGCACGCCTCCTTCCTGGTCCACAGCCGGGTGAAGGCGTCGGGCCCGTCCCGGGCGACCAGCTCCCGTTCGTCCGGGGGGAAGAAGCGACCGGCCAGCCGGGCGGTGTCCAGCTCGGCACGGGCCAGCTCGACGTCCACGCCGACCGGCCGTGATGCCAGGGCGAGCAGGGCGATCTCGCCCGAGTGGGACAGGTTGAAGTGCAGGCCCGGCGCGTCCTCGACGGCCGGCTTCCCCCACGGGCCGCGGCTGAAGCGCAGCCCGGCCGGGTGGCGGCCGAGGCGCTCGCCGAGGACGATCCGGGTGGCGGCGTGCGCGAGCACGAAGCGGCGCCGCAGCCCGGGCAGCTGTCCGCTCCGGGCGCGGGCCCGCTCCTGCTCGTCGAGCAGTTCCTCCAGGTGCGGCGGGTACCCGTCCGGGGCGCCCCGGACGGCCTCGCCGCCCGGCCGGTCCGGGTGCTCGCCACCGGTCAGCGGAATCTGCCAGATCTCGACCGTGTCCCGACCGACCGGTTGTTCTGTCCCGTTCAGAACCGGCCCACCTTTCCGGTGTGCAGCCCCTGGAACAGATTCAGCTTCTGGATGTTCCGTGTCCCCTCCATGAACTCCACGCCCCGTGCGTCCCGGGCGAGTTTGTCGAGGAGCGGGTGGTCCAGCCGCGCGCCGGGCCCGAAGAAACCCGGCGCGCGCATCGTGACGTCCTCGGCGAGTTCGCAGGCGCGGGCCTTCGCCGCCGAGGAGAGGTGCCCGGCGGCCGGCCTGCGGTCCACCGCGAGGGCCGCCCGGTAGGTCAACTGGCGGGCCGCGTCGATGCGCTGGCCGAGCGACTCGAACAGCTCGCGCTCCGCGCCGCGCAGTTCCCGGCGGTTCTCGGCGACGTAGTCGTGGGCGGCCCGGGCGATCCCGAGGGCGATCGCGGCCACGCTCGGGCGGAGCTGGTTGAAGACCGAGACGATGCTCCACATCCCCCGCCGGGTCGGCGGCAGGTGGGCGCCGAGCACCCGTTCGGCGGGCACGTGCACCCCGTCGAGGGTGATCCGGGTCAGCTGGACGCCGCGCAGGCCGAGGGTGGGCAGCGGCTCCGCCCGGAAGCCGGGGTCGGCGGTGTCCACCAGGACGGCCAGCACGCCGAGCCGCTCGGTGCCCGCGACCCGCGCGAACACGGCGCCCAGGTCGGCCCGGGCGGCGTTGCCGACGTAGCGCTTCTCGCCGTCCAGGACGTACGAGCCGTCGCCCACCGGGGTCAGCGTGGTGGTCATCTCGCCGATGGCCGAGCCGCGGTCGGGCTCGGTGAGGCCGAAGCAGGTCCAGCGGGGGCGTTCGGCGAGCCGGCCGTACACCCAGTCCTTCTGCGCCTGGCTGCCGAGCACGCTCAGCAGCACCCCGCACATCGAGGCGCCGGGCGCGCCCAGCATCATCCCGGCGTCGCCGCGCGCCAGTTCCTCGCTCACCAGGACCCGCTCCAGGGTGGCCAGGCCGTGCGCGGGGCCGGCACCGGCCTCGGCGGACGCCCGGTCCCACTCCGGCGGCACCTGGTGGCCGGCCAGGAAGCGCACGGCGGGCAGGTCCAGGAAGCGGTGGACGGCGTCCGGGTCCCGGTCGAGGTCGAGCGCGCCCGCCCGCAGGTCTTCGGCCCACCGCCGCACGTACCGGTGTGTGGTTTCCAGCGGGCCGGGCAGGCTGATCACACGTTCCCCTTCCGGGAGTCGACGTTCTGTGCCGTGTCCCCGGCCGGCCCCGGCCAGCCGCAGTACACGTCGGCGAGGAGCTCGGAGGCGTACGCCGCCCGGCCCGGCCCCTCGGCGGTGAAACCGTACGCCCCGAGCAGCCGCAGCAGCGCGCGGTCGGCCTGGGTGATCTGGGCCTGGAGGCGGGCGAGGGCCGGGCCGTCCAGGGGGTGGGCGGGGGCCGACGGGGAGTCGTCCGGCCCCTCGGCGAGGTCGTCGAGGACGCCCTCGATCTCCAGGTGGTCGATCAGCACGTCGGCGAGCGCGCCCTTGACCAGCTGTTGCAGCAGCAGCGAGGAACCCTCGACCTGGCGGCCGGCGAGGTAGGCCAGGCAGGCCTCCCGCAGCCGCTCGGACGCGCCGAGCCGCAGCCAGGCGAGGCCGGTGCCCCAGTCGTGGGCGTCGGGGCCGGCGGGGCCCCGGGTGGCGTCGGCGGGGCTCAGGACGGCCAGGCCGGGCACCGGGTCCAGGCCCCCGTCCCCGTCCTCGTCGTCGCCGAACTCGGCGTACTCGCCGAGGAGTTCGCGCGGGACCACGGCGTGCCCGCGCGGGCCGCGCGGTGCCACCCCGGGGGACAGCGCGCGGGAGAGCAGGGTCAGTGCGGGGACGAGGCCGTCGTTGCGCGCGCTCGTCCGGGCTTCCTGCCAGTGCTCGCGCACCTCGGCCGGAACCGTCATCGGACCCCCAACTCCCCCGTGTCGAGTGTGCAGTAGGCCAGGAATCCGCGTTCCCGGTCGTAGTCGGCCACCACCACCGGGCGGTCCCGGTCGGCGGCGGCGAGCAGGGCGGCCCAGCCGCCGGTGGCGGGCTGTCCGGCCGCCACCTTGGTCCACGGACCGCCGTGTGTCGGAAGTTCAGCACAGCCGTCGGACAGGCCGGAGCCGGTGACCAGCGCGGCCGAGGTGTCCCAGCCGGCGAACAGCCCCGGCTCCGGGAGGCCCTGGGCCGCGCCGCCCAGCGGCGCGTCGCCGCCGTCCCAGTGGATCAGCAGCGCGACCGCGGCGTCCGCGTGGACGGCGCCCTGCCCCGTCGCGGGCAGCGGGAACGGCTGGGTGCCCTGGTCCACGACCAGCAGCAGCAGCCGCGACCAGCCGCACCGCCGGGCGTACTCCACGGCGACCCGCAGCGCGCTGAACGGCGCCAGGACGCCCTGGTCGGACAGGGCGAAGGAGAGCGGCTCGCCCGGCAGCCGCCCCTTCACGCAGGAGGCGACCAGCTCGGCGTGGTCGAAGTCCGGTGCGGAGTAGGCGACCACCACCACCTCGGGGCACTCCTCGGCGGTCAGCGGGCCCAGCGCGTCGAGCGCGCCGTGGGCCAGTTCCACCGAGGTGCGCCGCCCCGAGGCGGCGAACTGCTCGCGGTCGAAGTCCGCGCCGTAGAGCGCCCCGAGCTCGCGGTAGAAGTCCTCCCGCGCGGCCTCCGGCCGGTACGGCGCGCCAGGCCCCGGCGGGGTGTGGGCGCCGGCCCGGATCAGCCGCGGCAGGACCGCCGCCGGGGTCGGGCCGGGCGTGCCGTGCGGGCCGTCCGCGCCGGCCGGGGCCGGACGCCGCACGGGCGCAGTCGCGCGGAACATGCTTAGGCGCTCGCTTCCGCGGCGACGAAGCCGGCCAGCGAGCCCACGGTCTCGAAGTGGGTCATGTCCAGCTCGTCGGCGTCGAACTGCACGTCGAGGATCTCCTCGATGGTGATGAGCAGTTCGAGCGCGCTGCTGGAGTCCAGGCCCAGCTCGTCGAAGAGGCGGACGCCCGGGTCGGCGCCGGAGACGTCCTTGTTGAGGACCTCCGACAGGCCCTTGCGGACGGCGTCGACGTACTTCACGTCGGCCACGGTGTTGGCGGTGTCGCTCATGGTGTTCTCCTCGGGCTGGTCCCGGCCGTGGGTCGGCCGGTCGGTGGTCAGTTCTGGTCGTCGCCGGGGGCCGCGTACAGCCGCTGGCGGCCGAGCATGGCCTCGACGTCGTCGCGCTCCCGGATCAGGTGCGCCCGCCCGTCCAGGACGAGCACCTCCGCCGGGTAGCCGTGGCTGAGGAAGTGCACCGGCGAGGCCGTCGGCCCGTACGCGCCGGAGCGCTGCACCCCGATCAGCTCGCCGGCCCGCAGCGCCGGCATCGGCACCTTCTTGCCGATGACGTCGTTGGGCGTGCAGAGCGGGCCGGTGATGTGCCAGGGCTCGGTGGCCGGCTCGTCCAGCCGCTCCAGCGCGGCCATCGGGAAGTTGCGCTTCACGTACGAGCCGATGCCGACGGCCGCCATGTGGTGGTTGGTGCCGCCGTCGGTGACCGCGAAGTTCTCGCCCATCGAGGTCTTGGTGTAGCGCACCCGGGTGACGTAGGTGCCGGACGCGGCGACCAGGAAGCGGCCCAGCTCCATGATCATGCGGGTGTCCGGGTGCCGGGTGCGGAAGTCCGCGATCAGCGGGTTGAGCCCGGCGGTCAGCTCGGCGACGTCGAGGTCCTTCTCGTTGTCGAAGTAGGCGATGCCGAGGCCGCCGCCGACGTCGACCGTCTCCAGCGGGAAGCCCAGCTCGGTGGAGAGGCGCTCGGCCAGCTCCAGGATCCGCCGGGTGTTCTCGACGACGGACTCCTCGATCAGGATGCGGGTGCCCAGGTACACCTGGACGCCCATCAGCCGGATGTTGGGGTAGCGGCCGGCGAGGTCCTTGCCCTCGGCCAGCAGCAGCTCCTCGTCGGTGCCGAACTGGCGCGGCTTGCCGCCCATGGTCAGGCCCGAACCCTTCACCGAGAAGCTCGGGTTGACCCGCAGCGCGACCCGGGCGGTGATCCCGCGCCCGCGGGCCACCTCGTCGATCAGGTCCAGCTCGCCGATCGACTCGCAGACGATCGCGTGGATGTCCTCGTCCAGGCAGGCCGCCACCTCGCCGCGGCTCTTGCCCGGGCCGAGGAAGATGATGTCGCGCGGCTCGACCCCGGCCCGGCGGGCGGTGACCAGCTCCGTCAGCGAGGACACCTCGGCGCGCGAGCCCAGGCTGTGCAGCAGCGCGCAGACGGAGATGTTGGGGTTCGCCTTGAGCGAGTAGAAGACCTCCAGCGCCGGGTGCAGCGCCTCGCGCAGCCCCTGGAAGCGGGTGGTGATCTCCTCGCCGTCGTACAGGTAGAGCGGGGTGCCGAACTCCTCGGCGAGCTCGGTGATCCCGAGGCCCTGCACCTCGAATGCGACGCTCACGGTCAGCTCCGTTCCGGGTAGGCCGCGAGGCGGCGGGTGATGTCGGTGTCGAGCGCCTCGATCTCCTCGTCGGAGGCACCGACGAGCACGCCGTACAGCCGGCCCTCGAAGCCGTCCGCTTCGGTGTCGGCGGCGGTGCCCGCGGCGGCGTTCACCGTGGCGTAGTTGTTCACGAACAGGCCGCGCGGGCGCGGTCCCCGCTCGGTCAGCAGCAGCCCGTCCAGCACCTCGGCCAGTTCGGCGAAGGGCAGCGGCCGGGTCAGCCGCAGCGGGAAGTGCCGGGCGACGGCGACCTCGTCGGCCCCGGCCAGGCCGCCCTCGTGCACCACGTTCTGGTACGTGGACATGTTGTTGCGGGCGTTGATCTCGATGACCGGGTACAGGCCCTCGTCCGGGTCGACCATCGCGTCGACGCCGACCACGCCGTAGTAGCCGTCGGCGGCGAGCCGCTCGCCGAGCCGCAGCGCCGTCGCCCCGATCTCGGCGACCTGCCCGTCGGTCAGCCGGGCCGGGATCCGGTGGCCCTTGTGGACGCCGCCCTCGGTCAGCAGCTCCTTGACGAAGTCGAAGTGCGTGGAGCCGTCCCGGCCCACCGTGAACTGGTAGTTGAGGTCGCAGCGCTTGGCGACCCACTCCTCGATCACCAGCGCGGTGCGCGGGGCCCCGCCCGCGGCCTTGGCGGCGCGCTCGGCCTGCTGGACCGCCATCCGGTGCAGCCGGCCCAGCCGGGCCTCGGAGTCCAGCACGACGATGCCCTTGCCGGACACGCCGAACGCGTCCTTCAGCACCACCTTGCGGCCCGCCGCCAGCAGTTCACCGGCCGCGGCCACCGCCTCGGCCAGCTCCTCCAGCGTCTCGCAGGCCCAGCCGCGGGCCTGGCGGATGCCCAGCTCGTCGGAGAGCCGGCGGCTGTACACCTTGCTGTTGACCCGCTTGCAGACCGCGGCGGTCGGCGCGCCCAGCCGCAGCCCGGTACGCTCGGCCAGCTCCTCCTCGACGGTGGAGATGCCGTGCGCGGTCAGCCGGGCGCCCTCGGCGGCGACGGCGGACAGCGCGCGCAGCAGCTCGGGGTCGGCGAGGGCGTCCTCGCTGACGGTGCGCTGCGGGTCCTGGCCGGCCACCACGTGCACGGTGGGCAGCTCCAGGCCGAGGCCCTCCAGGTAGCCGCGGTAGCCCTCGTCCAGGGCGGTCTTCAGCACGACGTGGTCGTCCTTGCCGCCGAGCAGCAGCGCGAACTCGTCCATGCGGTTCACCACCGCACTGCCCGCGTGCGAGGCGACCCGGGGCAGCGCGGGCTCGCCGAGCGCCCAGTGGTTCTCCACCTCGAAGTTGCCCAGGAACACCAGCGGGGTGTCCGCGGACCCGGTCACGGCGCGCTTGAGGCGCGCGCTGAAGCCGGAGGACGGTAGATGCATGTCGACCTCGTCATTTCTCGTGTGCGCTCGGGCGCGGTGCGGCGGGTGCGCGGGTACTGCGGTGCTGCGGTGGTGCGGGTGCGCCGGTACTGCGGGGGCCGGCCGATCCGGTGGGCGGCCGTCAGTGCTCCAGGACCATCGCGGCGAAGGTCGCCCCGAGCCCCACGCTGGTCATCAGGTAGCGGTCGCCGGGGCGCAGCCGCCCCAGCTCGGTGGCCTTCTGCAGGTTGATGAAGGGGTCGGCGCAGAAGCAGTGCCCGGTCTCGCCGACCAGGTCGAGGAAGACCTTGTCGAGCGGCAGCCCGAGCGCCTTGCAGACGCCGATCCACGACAGCCGGTTGACGTTGTGCGGCAGCACGAGCGCCAGCTCGTCGAGGCCGCAGTCGGCCTCCTCCAGGGCGGCGCCGATCACCTCGCACAGGCCGGGCCCGTACAGGTCCTGGAACTCCTTGGCGGCGGCGTCGCCCATGATGAACTCGTCGCCGAACTGGGTGTGGGTGCGCGTCGCGTAGCCGAGCATCCGGTCGGAGCCGGCACGGTCCGCGCTCACCAGGAAGGCCACGGTGCCCTCGCCCATGACGGTGACGTCCGGGATGGACTGCGTCCGGGTGGTGCACGCCTTCTCCCCGGCCAGGACCAGGGCGAGCGCGTTCGGATCCGGGTCGGCGGCCAGCAGGGTGCCCGCCAGGTCCAGCGCGAGCAGCCCGGAGGCGCAGGCGTGGTGCGAGACGACGAAGCCGGCGGCGTGCTCCAGGCCGAGCTCGACCTGGATCGGTCGGAGCGAGGTCATCGGGTACGGCAGCGGCGACGGCATCGTGCGGGCCTGGAGGACGTACTTGACGCGCTGTTCCTGCCCGCGCAGCTCCACCAGCTTGGTCGCGGCGCGCAGCAGCAGCTCGGTCTCGGTGGCCGCGGGGTCGCGGCACACCTCGGAGAGCCCGTAGAAGCGCTGGTAGCGCCGGAGCTGCACATCCGTCAGCTGGAGTTCCTGTTGGAAGCGCGCGATCGGGATGGTGTCGGGAAGACAGCTGGAGACTGCCGTGATCGACGTCATGCCAACTACAGTCGCCTGGAGCGCTGACGCTTAGCTGACGCTGCGCTGACCACCGCCGGCGGGGCCGGGGCGCGCTCCCCGCGCGGACGCCGGGGAAGTCCGGCCCGCAGGCGTGGTCGACTGTCCCGTACCGCCGGGCGGAAACGACCGGAGGGGTGGCCTTTCGGCACACCCCTCCGGATCGGATCAGGTCCTACTCGTCGTCGGCCCCGCCGAGGTCGCCGAGGTCGGTGCCGTCCGGGGTGCCGCTGATCGCGTACCCCTGGCGGCGCGCCTCGTAGCAGGCCACCGTCGCGGCCGCCGACACGTTCAGCGAGCCGACCCGGCCCAGCTGCGGCACGAACACCACCTGGTCGCAGAGCGCCAGCGCGTCGGGGGTGATCCCGCGGTCCTCGTGCCCCAGCACGAAGGCCACCGCCGGGGTCAGTTCGGCGGCGAACATCGGCACCGCCTCGTCCGCCAGCTCCAGGCCGACCACCTTGAAGCCGTCCGCCTTCGCCGCCGCGACCGCCTCCGCGACCGTCGGGAAGTGCTCCACCTTCAGGTACTTGTCGGTGCCCATCGCGGCCTTCTGCGCGCCCGAGGAGCGCACCGACGGGGTCTCCCCGGCCAGGTACAGCTTCTCGGCGCCCATCGCGGCCCCGGTCCGGACCACCGAGCCGACGTTGAACGGCGACTGCAGGTTCTCCAGGATCATCGCGAGCCGGAACTCGTTGCTGCGCCGCCACGAGCGGTGCAGTCGCTTCAGTTCGGTCCCGCGCAACTGCTTCACGACGACGTTCCCCGTCCACTCTCCGTGCCCTCGCCCGGCTCCGGGCGGGGTCGTGCTTCCAGAATCCGGAACCCGTTGACCGACGCGACCCGGGTGGTCGGGTAGCCCTGCTCGTTCAGCCACTTCTGCAGCGAGTCCGAGCCCAGGTGCTTCTGCACCACCAGGAACGCCGAGCCGTCCGGGGTCAGCCGGCCGAGCCAGTGCGTGAGCAGCCGGCGCAGCGCGGCCTTGCCGATCCGGATCGGCGGGTTGGAGTAGATGGTGGCGAACCGCACGTCCTGCGGGACGTCCTCGGGCAGCGCGGCCTGGACGTTGCCCAGCCGCAGCGCCTCGGCGTTCAGCCGCACCAGTTCCAGCGCGCGCTCGTTCACGTCCACCGCCCAGACCGGCAGCCGCCTGCGCCGGCTCGCCCAGGTCAGCGCGATCGGGCCGTAGCCGCAGCCGACGTCCAGGATCGGGCCGCGCACCCGCGGCTGCGGGGCGTGCTCCAGCAGGATCCGGGTGCCCGGGTCGAGCCGGCCGCGCGAGAACACTCCGGTGTCGGTGGTCAGTTCGAGGGTGAGGTCCGGCAGGGAGACCGTGATCGGCCGGCGCTCGCTGGCGACCTCGGGTGCACCGGTGAAGTAGTGCGAGCCGGACATGATTTCCCCGTCGTTCGTAAGGGCCTCGGGGCCACCGGGTGGGTGTGGGTAAGCCCTTGGTACGGCACCGATCGTACCCCCGGTGGCCTGCGGCGCGTTCCGTGCCGGCCGGCGGCCCGGGCGCCGCGGGGCCGCCGCGGCGCAATCGCGCCCGGCCGCCCGGCGACGGATACTGCCAGTACCGCCCCCGCGCCCGTGGGAGCCTCCGGACAGTGCCTCCGAACAGTGAGGACGGACGCCATGCCGCAGAATCACGAGGACTACCTGATCGACGAGGCCGTCGAGACCGTCGAACCCGACGACGAGGCACCCGAGGGCGACGAGTACGACGAGGTGGCCGAACGCCGGGCCGTCGGAGCCGACCCGGCCACCGATGTCGCCGACGCCGCCGAGCAGAGCCGCGTCGTCCAGCTCGACGAGGACGAGTACCGCGAGTAGCCGCCGCCGGGACCGGTCCGGGGCGCCATCCGGGGTGCTGTCCGGGGCCCTACAGCGCCCGGCGGCGCTGCAGCCAGGTCATCGCCGCCCAGCCCGGCAGCACCGGCAGGATCAGCGTCAGCAGGCGGTACGTCGCCACCGCCGCCAGCGCGCCGCCCTTCTCCATCGACGCGGTCTGCTGCAGCAGCGCGATCAGCGCCCCGTCCACCGCGCCGGCCCCGCCCGGGGTGGGCGCCACGTTGCCCGCCGCGTTGCCCACCAGGAACACCACCGCCACCGAGGCGAAGGACGGCTCCCGGCCGATCGCCCGGGTGCAGCAGTACAGGCAGCCGATCAGGCAGATCGACACCAGCAGCTGCCCGGTCAGTCCCACCGCCAGCCGGGCCGGGCTGCGCAGCAGGTCCAGCAGCCGCGGCAGCACCTCGGTGGTCAGCGGCCGCAGCCGCGCCGCCAGCCAGCGCCGGGCCGGCGGCACCGCCGACACCACCGCCAGCAGCGCCGCCGCCCCCGCCAGCCCGCCCACCACGGCGGGCAGCGCGTCCAGCTCCGAACCGCCCGGTTGCAGGTCCAGCAGGTAGACGAAGGCGCCCAGCTGGAGCAGGTGCAGCACCAGGCCGATCAACTGCCCCGCCCCGACGCTGGACAGCGCCTGCGCGGTCGGGATCCCGGCCCGCTGCAACAGCCGGGTGTTCAGCGCGATCCCGCCGACGCCCCCGGGCGACACCAGCTTCACGAACGCCCCGGCCAGCTGCGCCAGCACCGCGTTGCGGAAGTCCAGCCGCTCCGGCACGAACCCGACGAACCCCATCGCCGCCGTCACGTGGCTCAGCGTCGCCGCCAGCAGCGCCAGCGCCAGCCACGCCGGATCGGCGTCGGCCACCGCCGCGATCGGGTTGTCCTCGGCCGCGAACAGCTGCGGGATCAGCAGCCACCCGGCCACCACCCCGCCCACCACCGCCAGCAGGGTCCGCGGCCGCAGCCGCTCCAACCGCACCGGCCGCACCTCCGCCTGCGGCCTGGTCCGCAGCACCTCCGCCCGGATCTCCTCCAGCAGCCCGCCCCCGCCGGCGGCGGCCTCGTCGGGCCCTGGGTCCGCCGGGCCGTCCGTGCGGGTGGCGGCGGTCGGGCGGACGGTGTGCTTGAGGGCGTGGCGGGTGGTGCGGGCGAGCGCGATGGGCTGGAGGAGGGGGAGGGCGGCCTCGACGGTGTCGGCGCCGAGGACGGTGACGGCGGTGTGGACGGAGCGGGCCGCGCCGGCCCGCAGGGCGAGGGTGGTGAGCAGCTGGGCGATGTCGCAGCGCAGCACGAGTTCGCTGGCCGCGATGTCGCCGTCGGCGAAGTCGACCAGGTGCACCGCGCCGGTCGCGTCCACCAGCAGGGAGGACGGGACGAGCGCCCGGTGGGCGGTCTCCCGGCGCTGGAGGCGGGCGAGCTGCCGCCAGGCGTCGGCCAGCAGGTCGTCGGTGATCTCCTCGTCGGGGAGCCGGTCGAGGGTGCGTCCGGGGAGGTGCTCGTAGGCGATGAGGGCGGTGTCCTGGCCGAGGCCGGCGGTGGCGGCGATGCGGCGGGTGCGGACGCCGGCGGCGAGGGCCGCGTAGGTGACGAGCGCCTCGTGTTCGAGGCCGGCGCGGGGGGAGCGCAGGGCCCGGGGGTGGGGGGCGGTGCGCAGCCGCAGGCGGCGCCAGGCGCGCTGGACGGCGGCGGCGGTGACGGCTTGCCGGTCGAGGAGCTGGACGTCGAGGTCGGGCCGGTCGTCGGCTTGCCGGACCAGGTAGCGGTCGGGCCCGGCGGGGTGGGCCTCGGCCGGGTGCAGGCCGCTCTCGCGCAGGGCCCGGAGGATCTCGCCGGGCCTGGGCAGCGGGTCGGGGGTGCCGACGGCGTAGAGGGTGCCGTGGGCGCCGGTCCAGCCGATGAGCAGGCCGAGCAGCAGGGCGGTGGGGGTGGCGTACCCGCCGGCGAGTCCGGCGAGGCCGGAGAGGGCGAGGACGGCCCAGGGGGCCCGGTGTTCGCGGTTGCCGGAGGCGGTCATGAAGGCGAGGACGGGCGCGAGGTAGCCGTAGACGGGCTCGGTGTGGCCGAGGGCGCCGCCCGGTAGGGCCTGGGTGAGGGCCGCGAGCAGGGAGACGGGGGCGACGCCGTCGGCCCACAGGTCGAGGAGCAGGGTGGCGCCGTAGGCGAGGACGGCGGCGAGCAGGCCGTCGGAGACCTGCTGGAGGGCGCGTCGCCGGTCGGGGCCGAGGAGGCGGCGGGCGGCGAGGACGACGGGCACCAGCAGCACGGCGGCGGTGGTGAGGCCGCCGGCGAGGCCGGCGAGCGGCCGGGGCACCAGTTCGGCGGCCTCGGCCACGTCGGCGGCGATGCCGCCGGTGGTGGCCCGGGCGTAGTCGGCGAGCAGCAGGGTGAGGGCGATGGCGATGAGCCCGGTGAGCAGCCGGATCAGGGCGACGGGCTGCCGGATCCGGCCGGGTTCGGACACCGCCCGGGCCGGGCCCCGGCCGGCTCCGGCGCTCGCCGGTATGCCGGTGTCCGCCGGTGCGGGCGTGCCGGCGGTGTCGCCACCGCCGGTGTCGCCGTTCGTTCTCCCCGTCACGATCGCCACGGGTGGCATGCTCCCATGCCTCCCCTGATGGTGGAGCCGGAGCCCGGAAGCCGGCCCGGATCGGGGGAGTCCGAGGAAGGCCCTACGCCTGCCGGGTCGGCACGACGACCG
This sequence comes from Kitasatospora sp. NPDC091276, assembly GCF_040684355.1. NCBI lineage: Bacteria > Bacillati > Actinomycetota > Actinomycetes > Kitasatosporales > Streptomycetaceae > Kitasatospora > Kitasatospora sp. NPDC091276. The sequence continues at coordinate 27,124 of NZ_JBFBFU010000003.1, forward strand.
TGTGGCTCAGGTTGACGTGCCGGGGGCGGCTGACGGTGTAGGCGATCAGGTCGGCGAGGTCGTCCGCGGTGAGTGCGGGGATGGCCGCGAACATGCCGCCGAGCTGTTCGCGCAGGGCGGGGTTGTCGATGTGGCCGCCGAGTTCGGTGTCGGTCAGGCCGGGCTCGATGGAGCTGACCCGGACGTCGCGGGGGCTGAGTTCGGAGCGCAGGGCGGCGGACAGCTGGGTGAGCGCGGCCTTGGTGGCGCTGTACACGGCGTAGTTGGGGAAGACGACGCGCGAGGCGATGGAGGAGACGTTGACCAGGTCGGCGGCCCGGCCGTCGGCGGCGGCCGCGGTGAGGTCGTCGGCGAAGGCGCGGATGATCCGCAGGGCGCCGGTGAGGTTGGTGTCGACCATGCGGGTCCACTCGTCGGTCCGGCCGTCGGCGAGGGGGTTGGGCAGCATCACGCCGGCGCTGTTGACCACCAGGTCGACCCGGCCGTAGGCGTCGTGGACGGCCTTGGCGGCGGCGTCGACGGAGGCCTGGTCGGTGATGTCGGCGGTGACGGCGAGGGCCTGGCCGCCGGCGGCGGTGAGCTCGGCCGCGAGGGTGTCGAGGCGGTCGGTGCGGCGGGCGAGCAGGGCGACCCGGGCGCCGTGGGCGGCGAGCAGGCGGGCGGTGGCCGCGCCCATGCCGCTGGCGGCTCCGGTGACGACGGCGGTGCGGGCGGCGAGGGCGGGGTAGCTCATCGGTGGCTCCTGGGCCTGGGAGGGTGGTGGGGCTGACGACGACAACTGTGTGCGGGCGGCGGAGGTTCGCCCAGGGCCGTGTGCGTCCCGGGTGCGGCCCTCCCGGGATCCGCGTTCCTGGGTGCGGCGGTACCACCCTGGCGCCGGGAAGGCCGACCGGGCGCGCGGCGTGTCTTGAGGCCGGGGCCGGCCGGGCCGTCACTACCCTGCGGGCATGAGTGCCTGCGAAGACCTCGCCGCGGCCCCCCAGGACATCGAGCCCCTCCCCCCGGCCGACGGCTGCGCCGACTGCCTGGCCCAGGGGCGCCGGGACTGGGTGCACCTGCGGATCTGCCTGGACTGCGGCCACATCGGCTGCTGCGACTTCTCGCCGCAGCGGCACGCCACCGCGCACTTCCACAACACCTCGCATCCGGTGATCCGCTCGTACGAGCGGGGCGAGGACTGGCGCTGGTGCTTCGTCCACGAGGTCATGGGCTGAGGCCCGGCGCGGGGCGCGTCCCGCGGATCGGGCCGCTCCGGGGAAGCCGGGGCCCGTTTCCGGTGGCATCCGGGCGCAACCCGGATAAAATCCGGACATAACGCCCGCGCGGCCCCCGGCCCCTCCGGTCGACATCCGTCCCGCCGGTGACCGCCGAAGGGAGGCCGACGATGACCAGGCGAACACCGGGCAGCACTGCCCAGCTCCGCCGGGGCACCCAGGAACTGCTGGAGCGCCGCGGCATGGCGACCGCGCCCACCCGGCTGGTGCCGATGCTGCGCGCCGACGCCATGTCCTCCGCCACCGCCGGGTACGTCGCGCCGGACGCCTTCCGGCACGGCGGCCGCGACCGGGCGGCCTCGGCGGGGCGCGCCGCCCCGTCGACGCACGCCGAGCTCAAGGGCCACCGGCACCGCGGCGCGGAGAAGCACTCCGCCCACTGAGCGGATCCGGGTCCGGGGGCGGGCACCGCGTTCCGGCGCCCGCCCCCCGAAGCGTGCTCGGGGGCGGTGTCCGGGGTGGTTCGCGGTCGGTGCGGGGGCGCGCCGGGGCGTTGTCAGTGGGCTGGAGTACCTTCGTGCCGTTCACCAGCACGGGGCGGGACGACGGGGGCGCACCATGGCCGACCTGATCACGGAGGAGCCGGTCGAGCTCCAGTTGGAGCGGTACCGGACGGAGCTGACGGGCTACTGCTACCGGATGCTCGGCTCGGTCTTCGAGGCCGAGGACGCGGTGCAGGAGACGATGGTCCGCGCCTGGCGCGGCCACCGCGGCTTCGAGGGGCGCGCCGCGCTGCGCTCCTGGCTGTACCGGATCGCCACCAACGTGTGCCTGGACGCGCTGAACGGCCGCAACAGCCGGGCCCGCCCGATGGACCTGGCCGGCCCGGTGACGGTGGCCACGGCGAGCGACACCCAGCTGCCCGAGGTGACGTGGATCGGCCCCGCGCCGGACGGCCGGGTGCTGCCCGAGACGGGTGACCCGGCCGAGGTGGCGGCCCAGCGCGAGTCGGTGAAGCTGGCCTTCGTCGCCGTGCTGCAGCGCCTCGCGCCCCGGCAGCGGGCCGTGCTGATCCTGCGCGAGGTGCTCGGCTGGAAGGCCGCCGAGGTGGCCGAACTGCTCGGCGTCACGGTGGCCTCGGTGAACAGCGCGCTGCAGCGGGCGCGCGCGGTGCTCGCCGGGGACGGCGCGGCCGCCCGCCCGGCCCCCGCGCTGGACGACGACCACCGCGCGCTGCTGGACCGCTACGTCCGCGCCTTCGAGGCGTACGACATGGACGGCCTCGCCGCGCTGCTGCACGAGGACGTCACGCTCAACATGCCGCCGTACGCGATGTGGCTGCGGGGGCGGGGCGAGATCCGGGCCTGGATGCTCGGCCCGGGCCACGGCTGCCGCGGCTCCCGGCTGGTCCCGGTGACGGCCAACGGCGCTCCGGCCTTCGCCCAGTACCGGCCGAGCCCGGCGGGCGGGCACGAGCCGTGGGCGCTGATCGTGCTGGAGGTGTCAGCGGGCCGGATCACCGGGTTCACCAGCTTCCTGGAAACCGACGTGCTCTTCCCGCTGTTCGGCCTCCCGCCCCGGCTGTCCGCCGACTAGGCCCTGTCCGGCCGCCGGAGGTCGAGGGGGTCCACGCCCCCCGGCAGCAGGGCCGCGAGCCCGCTGAACGCGAGCAGCTCCCGCAGCGGGCCGCTCGCGTTCACCAGCACCACGCCCACCCCGTGCCGCGCGGCGGCGAGCCGCAGCCGGGCGAGGGCGTCGACGACGGCCAGGTCGGGCGCGGTCAGCGCGTCCAGGTCGCAGGTCAGGGCGGGGGCGGGCGGGGGCTTCGGCGTGGTGTCCATACCGCTTGGACCGGCCCGGCGGCCCGGGCTCATCGGCTCCGGCGGAACTTCCCGGAACTTTCCGGAGCTCGGCAGAACTCCGCAGAACTTCTCGAAAGAATTTCCGCGTGGAGCGATGAGTTCCGGTCGCGCCCTCGGTCTACTCCTGTGAAAGCGCCACCGTGGCGCCGCGATCACGAAGGACGACACCATGACCGAGAACCTGGGCGAGCTGACCATCACCCGCGAGCTGCCGGCCACCCCGGACGCCGTCTTCCGCGCCTACGTCGAGCCCGAGCAGTTCGTCCGCTTCTGGGGCCCGGTCGGCACCCACGTCGAGCTGGACACCGTGACCATCGAGCCGCGGGTGGGCGGGCGCTACGACAGCACCATGACCATCGACGCGACCGGCGACGTGTACCCGATGTGCGCCGAGATCACCGAGATCCGCCCGGGCGAGCTGATCGCCCTGGTCGAGGAGAGCGTGGGCCTGCGCTCCACGATGACCTTCAAGGACCTCGGCGACGGCCGCACCGAGGTGGTCCTGCACCAGACCGAGGTGCCGGCGATGTACTGCGGTCCGGAGGCCCGGGCGGGCCTCAACTCCAGCTTCGACCGCCTGGTCGAGCACCTCGCCGCCCAGCGCTGAACTGACGGCCCCGGGCGGGTCGGTGGCAGAGTGGGCGGTGCAGAACCACCGTGCCCCAGGAGGATCGCAGTGACGGCTGAGCCCTTGAAGTCCCGCGAGGAATGGTTGGCGTCCCTGCCCAGGATCTACGCGGCGGCGGGCTGTCTGCTGCGGGACGAGTCCGGCCGGATCCTGATCGTGAAGGCCGGGTACCGCGAGTACTGGCAGTTCCCGGGCGGCACGATCGACCTCGGCGAGGGCCCGGTGGAGTGCGCCTCGCGGGAGCTGCTGGAGGAGACCGGCATCGTCAGGGCGACCGGGGAGCTACTGGCCATCTCCTGGACCCACCCCTCGTCCGAACTCGACCACCCGGCGCAGCACTTGATGTTCGACTTCGGCACCGTCCCGGACGGCACCCCCGTGACCGTCCCGGCCGGCGAACTGGACCGGCACCAGTGGGCCACCGTCGAGGAGGCGCTGGAACTCCTCGGTCCGGCCCGCTCGCTCCGGCTGCGGGCGGCGCTGGAGGCGGCCGCCGACGGCCGGGTGCGGATCGTCACCACGCCCGTCTCCGGCTTCTGAGTCCCGCCCGAGCCCAACCGACCGGCCCCGGGCGGGAGTTCCGCCCGGGGCCGGGCCCCGTCTCACGCCTGCTCGGCGTTCCGGGCGGCGATGATGGCCTTGACGGCCTCGGAGGTGAAGGTCTCCGCCTCGGACTTCTCGACGCCGAGGCCGGCGAGCACGCCCGAGCCGTTCTCCAGCTCCAGCAGGGCGAGCAGGATGTGCTCGGTGCCGACGAAGTTGTGCCCGAGCTTCAGCGCCTCACGGAAGGTCAGTTCCAGCGCCTTCTTGCCCTGCGCGTCGTACGGGATCAGCGCGGGCACCTGCTCGGCGGCGGCCGGCAGGACGGCGGCGGTCGCCGCCCGGACGGCCTCCGGGGTGACGCCCTGGGCGGCGAGCGCCTTGAGCCCGATGCCCTCCGGTTCGGCGAGCAGGCCGAGCAGGAGGTGTTCGGCGGTGATCTCGGCGTTGCCGGCCGCCCTGGCCTCCTCCTGCGAGGCCATCACGACGTTCCGGGCCCGGTCGGTGAACCGGGCGAAGCCCTGGCTGGGGTCGAGGTCGGCGGGGGTGCCCGGGTCCTTGGGGACGAACCGCTTCTGGGCGGCCTGCTTGCTGACGCCCATGCTGCGGCCGATGTCGGTCCAGGAGGCGCCGGAGCGGCGGGCCTGGTCGACGAAGTGGCCGATCAGGTGGTCGGCGAGGTCGCCGAGGTGGTCGGCGGCGATGACCGCGTCGGACAACTGGTCGAGCGCGTCGGGGTGGACCTTCTTGATCGCGGCGATCAGGTCGTCGAGGCGCAGCGGAGTGGTGTTGGGAACGACGGGATTCTCCATGCGTCAACCGTAGGTTGTCGATCCCGGGTCGTCAACCATCGGTTGACGATACGTGCGAGTAGTCTTCGGCGGCCCCTGCGGGACGGAGGCGTCCGAGCGGCGGGCCGCGGATCCCGGCCCCGCCCGAGGCCGTGCTGTCTCGCGAACTCAAGCTCCAGGTGGTCGAGTTGCAGGAGCCGGCCTGGCCCGGTGGCCGCTACGCGGCGGGCAGCAGCCGGGCCCGGACGGCGGCGACCTCGGCGGGGGTGGCCCCGGCGGCGAGCAGGTAGCCCGCCGGGTCGAGGCCCTCCAGCGCGCCCGCGAGGACGGCTTCGGCGGTGGTGCCGGCCTCGGCGAGCACCGCGTCGATCCGGTGGTACTGGTCCGGCAGGCCCAGCATCCCGTACAGCGGGCGGACGTTGGGGCCGCTGAGCTGGTAGTCCTCGACGATCGCGGCCCGTTCGACGCCGGCCAGGGCGAGCAGCAGCAGGGCCGCCAGGCCGGTGCGGTCGCGGCCGGCGCCGCAGTGCACGACCAGGCCGCCGGGGCGGGCGCCGGCGATGGCGGCGATCAGCGCGGCGGCGGCGTGCGGGCAGTGGTCCAGGTAGGGGCGGAGCGCGAGCGGGGTGCCGTCCAGCCGGCCGTAGGCCTCCCACCAGGCGGGGCCGGCGAGTTCGTCCAGCGGGACGCGGATCAGCTCGACGCCCTCGGGGAGCGGGAGGGGCGGCTTGTACTCCTCGGCGTTGCGCAGGTCGACCACGGTGCGGACACCGTGGTCGAGGAGGGCGTCCCAGCCCTCGGCGGTGAGGCGGTCCAGGTTGTCCGCCCGGACTATCGCCCCGCGGGCGGTCGGCCGGCCGGAGGCGGTGGGCAGTCCGCCCAGGTCGCGGACGTTCAGGCAGCCGTCCCACACGAGGGTGCGGTCCTCGGTGGTGGTCAGCGCGTGCGTCCGGCTCATGGGGGCCCCGTTTCCTCGACCGGGGGTCCCGTTACCCCCTCGTTATAAGGGACTCCCGGGAGATCCGGATGGTTCCGTGCTGTTCGGATCGCCGACACCCGGCGTTGGGCCCGGTTCGGGCGCCGTCCGGGGGCGGCGATGCTCCCCCGGGCGGCAGGTGGACGGCGGGCGGTGTCAGACGGCGGTCGGGGCTTCGGTCTCGGCCGCGACCAGCTTCTCCATCGGATCGGCCGCGATCCGACCGAGCATCGCGCCGGCCGCGATCGCGCCGATCATGAACACGGTGGACAGCCAGGCCATGGTCGCCACCGGCAGGGTGAAGGCGCCGACCACCCGGGCGACGCACTCGGCCAGCAGCGCGGTGCCCCAGGCACCCGCGAACACCCGCTCGTGGCGCTGGAAGGCCCGGGAGCCGGCCGCCCGGCCCTCGACCAGCCGCTGCCAGGCGGCGGCCCGGTCGCGCTTGCCCTTGGTGAGGAAGGGCATCAGCACCGGGGTCATCACCGACCGGCCGACCAGCGCCGAGAACAGGATGGCCAGCGCCACGGTGCCGCTCAGCCCGCCGTCCTTGGCGATCATCAGCCGGGCGTCGCCGGTGACGAAGGTGAGCGCCAGGCCCGCCAGGTTCACGGTCAGCATCAGCGCGGCCCACAGGTTGAGCCTGCGCTCGCGCAGCAGGCCGAGCACGGTCCGGGCGGCCGGGATGGCGCTGCTCCACGCCAGCGCGGCGAACACGCTCAGGCCGCCGGCCGAGTGCAGCAGGTAGTAGCCGGCCAGCGGGGCGACCACGTCGATGGCGAGCGGGCGGAGCCCGGAGGCCGACGGGTTCGGGGTCGTGCCGGTCTCGGCGGCGGTGGCGGCGGTGGTGGCGGCGGTGGTGGTGACGGTTCGGCTCACGGCGGGTTCCTTCCCTGCTGGTGGCCGCGGGCCGCTGCCCGCGTCGTGCCTCCAGTGTTTCCGTCCGACCCTCCGTCAGAGCAGTGCCGTCCGTTGCGGGATCCGCGTGACAGCTGTCATGGTGCGGGCCGTGACAGCCGCTCCGACCTGCGACTTCTCCCGGCTCGCGGGGTCGCGTTCGCCCGGATGGCCCATGATGTGGCGAGTGCAGAGTGCAGAGCGCCCCGGAGCGGGCACCGGCAGCCCCGTCGGCCGGTCCGGACCAGTCCCTTCCGTCGGCCCGCCAGCGGGCCGGGCCCCCGCTCCCGCCGATCTGACCGAGGCCGTCCGGGCCGCCCAGGCCGGGGACGAGGAGGCGTTCCGGCTGCTGTTCCGGACCGTCCAGCCGGGCCTGCTGCGCTACCTGCGGGTCCTGGTCGGCGGTCGCCCCGAGGACACCCAGGACGCCGAGGACATCGCCTCCGAGACCTGGCTTCAGATCGCCCGCGACCTGGGCGGCTTCTCCGGTGACGGGGACGGCTTCCGCGGCTGGGCCGCCACCGTCGCGCGCCACCGCGCGCTCGACCACCTGCGCGCCCGGCGCCGCCGCCCGGTCGCCGACCTGCCCTTCGAGTACCTGGCCGGGCTGGCCGCCGGGGACGACACCGCGGGCGCCGCGCTGGCCACCGTCGGCACCGCCGACGCGCTGGCGCTGATCTCCCGGCTGCCGCGCGACCAGGCCGAGGCCGTCCTGCTGCGGGTGGTCATGGAGCTGGACGCCGAGAGCGCCGCCCGGGTGCTCGGCAAGCGGGCCGGCAGCGTCCGGATGGCCGCCCACCGGGGGCTGCGGAAACTGGCCACGCTGCTGGAGCAGTCCTTCGCGGCCGGGGTCGGGATCCCCGCCGCGCGCGAGGCCGAACCGGCGGTGCGGCGGCCCGGCCGGACCGGCCGGCGCCGTACCGAGGACCCCGTCGAGGAACCCGCCGAGGAAACCGCGGGGAAGGCGGCCGGGAAGCCCACGGGGAAACCTGCGGGAAAGCCTGCGGGAAAAAGTTCTCCGCAAGGTGTGACAGAACGCCGGGCCGCGACGCTGAAGGACATGAGATGAGCACCAACCGATCCCGTCGGATCGACCGTGACGCTGCCGAGCATCTGCTCGGCGGTGCCGTGGGCGGCCCGCCGGCCGGGCAGGACGCCTCGCTCACCGGACCGGACGGCGGTCCCGGGCCGCTCGCCCGGATCCTCGCCGCGGCCGCCGCCCCGGCGACGGCCGACGAACTGGCCGGGGAGCAGGCCGCCCTGACGGCGTTCCGGGAGGCGCGTCTCACGCCCGACCCCGTAGTGACCACACCCGTCCGGAGACGATCGATGGCAACCGCCGCGTTGGCCAGGGCCTTCAGCACGAAGGCCACTGCCGCCGTGCTCGGCGCCACCGCGCTGTGCGGGGTCGCGGTCGCCGCCGGCACCGGCAACCTGCCGTCCCCGCTGGGCGGCGGGTCCGGCGCGCCCGAGCACGCGCTCGCCGCCGCGGGCGGGCCCTCCGGCAGTGCGCCCGGCACCGCGTCCGCCGATGCGTCGGCCGGTTCGTCCGCCACCTCGCCCGACAGTGCCGCGCCCGGAACCCCGTCCGTCCGCCCGTCCGGCGGCGGCTCCGCCTCGGGCGGTCCGCAGCTGGTCGGACCGTCCACCGCCCCGAAGCCCGGCACCCCCTCCGCCGATACCGACGGCGACGGCGACGTCGAGGGGCACGGCGCCCGGCCGCTCGCGCCCGGACTGGTCGCCCTCTGCCACGGCTTCGCCGACTGGTCTGGCCGGGGCGAGCGCTCCCCGGCCACCGAGCCGCGGTTCGGCCCGCTGGTCACGGCGGCCGGCGGGGCGGAGAAGGTGGCGGACTACTGCGCGGAGGTGCTCGGCGACGAGGACGACGACCATCCGGGTGCCGCCGCGAAGCCCCACGACCCCGGCCGGACCACCCCCGGCCCCGGTGCGGGCGCGGGCAAGGGGAACACCGAGGACGGCCGGGGCAACGGCCAGGACAAGAACAAGGACAAGGGCAACGGCCAGGACAAGGACCAGGACAAGGGCCAGGACAAGGGCAACGGCGGCAACGGGGCCAGGCCCGGCCGGTCCGGCGTGACCGTCCCGGCGCCGCCGGCCGCGCCGCCCCTGCCCGACGTCCGTCCGAGCAGGACCGACCGTTCCGACGACGGCCAGTCGGGCCGGAGGTAACCCAGGAACTCCGGGTGGGCGGCGAGCGACTCCCCCCGGGCTCGCCGCCCACCCGGACCGCACCACCCGCAGTACCCGCAGGACCGCACCACCCGCAGTACCGCTCGTCAGTACCACCCGAAGACCCCGGGTGGCCGGTCGGCTCCCCGTGCCGTCCGGCCGCCCGGCCCCGGCCGGCCCGGCAGGCGCCCACCCCGGACGCGCCGCCGGCCCGGTCGGCCTGGAACGTGCGGCCCGCCCTCCCGCAGTCAGGGCGGGTCGCACCCCCGCGCCGGCGGCCGGGGGACCGCTGCCCGGTCCCCCGACCGCCTCCCCGCCCCCGGCGGTGCGGTCCGGCGGTGCGGCTATCGTGCACAGGTGCACGAGGCGGCCCGGAACACCGGGCACGGCACGTGAGGGGAGTTCCAGGTGATCGGACGGGCGCTGAACGGGCGTTACGAACTCGTCGAGATACTCGGCGTCGGCGGCATGGCCACCGTCTGGCGCGGGCTGGACCACGTGCTGGGCCGCCAGGTGGCCGTCAAGGTCCTCAACGGGGGACTCGCCGACGACCCCCGCTTCGCCGAGCGGTTCAGCCGCGAGGCGCAGCACGCGGCCATGCTGGTGCACCCGAGGATCGTCATGGTCTTCGACTCGGGCGTCGACCAGGGCACGCCGTTCATCGTCATGGAGCTCGTCCACGGCCGTTCGCTCGCCGCCGTGCTGGTGCAGCAGCCGGGCCTGCCGGTGGAACGCGCCGTCGGCATCGCGGCGGCGGTCTGCGAGGCGCTGGCCGTCGCGCACGCGGCCGGGCTGGTCCACCGGGACATCAAACCCGGAAACATCATGATCACCGACGACGGCGGGGTGAAGGTCGTCGACTTCGGCATCGCCCGGGCCGGTTCGTCCAGCAACCTGACCCAGACGGCGAGCGTGCTCGGTACGGCCGCCTACCTGTCGCCCGAGCAGGCCACCGCCTCGCCCCTGGACGGCCGCACCGACCTCTACGCGGTCGGTTGCGTGCTCACCGAAATGCTCACCGGCGAGACCCCGTTCACCGCCGAGACCCCGGTGGCGATCGCCTTCAAGCACGTCAGCGAGCAGCCCCTGCCGCCGTCCTACCGCCGCCCCGGCCTGCCGCCCGCGCTGGACGCGGCCGTGCTGCGCCTGCTCGCCAAGAACCCCGCCGACCGGCCGGCGGACGCCGTCGCGGCGCGGGCCGAACTCCTCTCCACCATCCCCGGGTTGGCGGTCGGCGACCCGACGGCGGAACTCCTCGCCACCGCCGCCGCCACCCAACTGCTGCCGCCCGTAAGGCCGGTGAACCCCAACCAGCAGCACACCACCCTGCTCCCGCCGCAGGCCCCGGCCGCCACCTCGCTGATGGCACCCGTCCCGCAGGCCCCGCCGGCCACTTCGCTGATGGCGCCCGTCCGGCAGGGCCCGCCCGCGCCCGCCGGCCGCGGTCGCCGCCGCGGCAGGCCCCTCGTCCTCGGCGCACTGGGCGTGGCCGCACTCGCCGGCGTCACCGCCCTGGCCGTCGCCGCCCTGGACGAGCCCGCCGGCAACGCCGCCGCCCCCGCTCCCACCAAGCCGCCGGCGGCTACCGCCCCCAGCACCCCGGCTGCCGCGCCCAGCACCCAGGCCCGCGCGTCCACCCCCGCGGCGACCCCGACGCCCACCGCCGCGGCCCCCACCACCCCGGCCGGCCTCCCCACGGCCCCCAACCCGGCCGTCCCCCGCAACCAGGGGCCGGCCCTCCAGCTCAACGCCTTCCGCCAGGCCGTCGTCCAGACCCAGGTCGCGGGCAAGGAGCACGACCGCCAGGCGGAGCTGCTGCGCATCCTCGACGACGCCTCCGCCCGCCTCAACGAGGGCAATCCGGACGACGCGGCCCAGGAGCTCAAGGACGCCCAGAAGGTGATCCGCGACCTGGCCAAGAAGCACGCCATCGACGGCCCCACCAACGCCAACTGGAACGCCCGCCTCGGCGCCCTGCTGATCACCCTGCACGCCACGGCCGCCGACAACCAGGACTGGTGACCGCGGGGCCTCAGGTCCGGTCCGACGGTGGCGCGGCGGTTCAGCGCGCGGCCGCGGGCCGCTCGGCCGCCCAGGCGAACCCGTCCGGGTCGGTGAAGGTTCCGGCGGTGCCGCCGATCACGAGCCGGTGCGATCCGCTGCCGTCGGGGGAGACGCCGGCGTCCTTGGCGAGGGCCCGGCGCTTGTACAGCGCGAGCTTGACCGGGCTCGACCCGGTGGCGAACTCGACGTACACCGGCCCGAAGCTCTTCGCCACGGTGAGGCCGCGGTCGACGTAGAACCGCTTGCTCGCGGAGACGTCCGCGACTCCCAGCAGGAGCACGAGCTGGTCGATCTGCCGGGTGGCCGGGCCGGTGTCCTTCTTCGCGGAGGTCGCGATCTTCCAGATCGTCCCGTCCGGGGCCTGGACGACGCCGCCGTAGCCCCAGAGCGACTTCGCGGCGGGTTTGAGGGCGGTGGCGCCGGCGTCGAGGGCGGCGTCGACGAAGCCGTTGACGGTGGCGGGTCGGGACACCGTGAGCGACAGCGTGAACCCGCGGAAACCGGTGGTCGGCTCCTGCGAGGCCCGCAGGCGCAGCTGGGTGTCCAGGCCGAAGGCGGTGGTGTAGAAGCTGCGGGCGGCCGTGGGGTCGGCCACGTCGAGGACGAGGGAGTCGATGGAAGTCATGTCCTCCACGCTAGGTGCGGCCCGGCGGCCGGGGCTTCTCGAATTCTGACCGGTCCGGCGGCCCGTCGCGCGCGGCGCCGGTAGTCGTCGGGCGGCATGCCGACCAGTCCGGTGAAGCGGGTGCGGAAGGCGTCCGGCGAGGTGCAGCCGACCGCGCGGCGGACCGCGGTGACGCCGAGGCCGCCGCGGCGCAGGAACGCGGCCGCGCGCTCGACGCGGCGCGCCGTCAGGTAGCCGTACGGCGAGTCGCCGTAGGCCAGCCGGAACTCGCGGCTGAGCTGTCCGGCCGCCAGGCCGGCGTCGCGCGCGAGCGCCAGGACGTCCAGCGGCCGCGCGTACTCGCGGTCGATCCGGTCCCGGACGCGGCGCAGCCGCGCGAGGTCCTTCAGGCGCTGCGCCGCCGCGCGGGCGCGGGCCCACGAGGGGTGGCACACGGGAGGACTCCTCTCACCGGGCCCGACTCCGGCCGTCGCGGCCGTGGCGGCCGTCAGGGGCCGCGCGGCCCGCACGGTCGGCGCTCGGCCGGACGGCTCAGCGCAGCTCCTGGATGCGGATCAGGTTGCCGGCGGGGTCGCGGAAGGCGCAGTCGCGCATGCCGTACGGCTGCTCGGTCGGCTCCTGGACGACCTCGGCGCCGCCGGCCTGCACCGCCCGGAAGGTGCCGTCGAGGTCCCGGGTGGCCAGCAGGATCCAGCCGTAGGTGCCCTTGGCCATCATCTCGGCGATGGTGCGGCGCTCGTCCTCGGTGACCCCGGGGTCGACGGCCGGCGGTGCCAGGAGGATGGAGGTGTCGGGCCGGTCGGCGGGGCCGACGGTGATCCAGCGCATCTTGCCCTGCCCGACGTCGCCGCGGACCTCGAAGCCGAGGACGTCGCGGTAGAAGACCAGGGACGCGTCCGGGTCGTCGTGCGGGAGGACGCTGGTGTGAATGGTGATGTCCATGGCGCCGATGCTAGGTGTGGCCGCGCGGGCGTGCTTCTCGAATCCTGACCGATCGGGCGTGGCCGTCCACAGCCTGTGGACAACGTCACGGCTTGCGGTGGCTACGGGTCTCGACGTTCGCCCGGATCGTCCGCGACAGCGTCCCCGCCGCCGTGGCGAGGAAGACGAAGGTGTACCCGATCTGCAGGATCACCACGAGGCGAGGGGCCTGGCCGGCCGGGGTGATGTCGCCGTAGCCGACGGTGGCCAGGGTGACGACGGTGAAGTACAGGGCGTCGAGCCGGGTGACCAGCCCCTCGAAATCGCCCGGACGGGCGGCCATGACGTAGTAGGTCGCGGAGAAGATGGTCATCGCGAGGAAGATCAGGAACGACAGCCAGACCACCGGGCGCTTCGCGTCGCCCCGCAGCACGGCGGTGGTCTTCGCCAGCAGCAGGCCGCTCAGGCCGACCAGCGCGGCGGCGAACACGAGCCAGCTGAGGACGGGGTGCTGGTAGCCGAGCAGGCGCAGGGGGAGGGCCCAGTACGCGAGGATCAGCGCGGTGCAGGCGCTCAGCAGCCAGAGCGCGGACCGCGGGTCGACCCGGCCTTGCGGTGGTGGTGGCTGGCTTCCGGACATCGCGTCCAGCCTGCGGCCGCGCCGGGCCGGCCGCGTCCCGGGCTGGGCCGTTCGGGCCGGACCGTCCGGGGGCGTGTCGGCGGTGGCCGCAGCACCGGCCTCCGCTGACCGCCCCTCAGGCGGAGGCCGGGGCTCCTCCGTCCGGTCGGCCGGGTTCGTCCAGCAGCTCCAGCAGGGCCAGGACGGCGACCAGCGCGAGCGCCAGGCAGAGCGTCACCAGCACCGTCGGATAGCTCCACAGCACGAACGCCAGCGCCGCGCCCGCGACCGCCGCCCAGCCCAGCCAGGCCTTCCAGCGGTGGACGAACCGCCCGACCGGCCCGAGCCGCAGCCCGGCCCGTTCGGCGGTGCTCCGGGCCGCGCCGAGCCCGGCGTGCCAGCCGCTGCGCGCGGTGCGGGCCCAGCGACCGCCGCCGCTGATCCAGGCGCCGAGCGCGACGACCAGGCCGAGCGCGATCACCACCCGGACGGCGGAGCGCAGGTAGCGCACCAGCGCGTCGTACACCGCCTGGGCGGCCGCCTGGTCCACCCCGGCGGGGAGCCCGTCCAGGTACACGGCGCGGAACACGCTCAGCCCGATGCCCAGCAGCAGCGCCCCGGCGGCCATCCCCAGCGCCGCCGTGACCGCCGCCCGGCGCCGCCGGACCGCGAGCAGCACCCCGCCGACCGCGCAGACCAGCGTGAGCACCGGCATCCAGAAGCCGGCCAGGTCCAGCAGCCGCAGGCCGGTGCGGACCTTGGGGATGGCGTCGGACTGCACCAGCGTGAACGAGGTGTGGATCTCCGGGATCCTCGCGGCCGGCGCGAGCCCGTTGTCGACCAGCGCGGTCTTCACCCGGGCGATCACCGGGGCGAGGTCGAGCACCACGGTGTCGTTCCTGACCTCGACGGCGCCGCCGCCCTGCCCGGTCAGCATCCGGTCGATCGCGGTGTGCGCCTGCCGGTTGACGTCCGTCCAGAGGGTGGCGAAGGCGTCGCTGTCCACCACCCGCTGGACCTGGTCGCGGACGAAGCCGGTGAGCCCGTCGGTGAGGGCCTGGCCGATGCCGTTCAGCAGCGCGCCGAGCTTGGGCCGGTCGTCGGGGGCGATGTTGTCGAGCAGCGAGTCGACCGGGATCCGCGCCACGACCTCGTCGGTGACCCGGTTGGTGACGGCCGCCCTGACCGCCGGGTCCCGGGCCAGCGGCGCCATGGTCGCGACGTACCGGTCGGTGTCGCCGATCTCCGACCTCGCCCACACCGCGACGGCGCTCAGCGGGGTCAGCACGCAGGCCAGCAGGATCAGCAGGACGGCGACGAGGGAGCGCACCCGGTGGCGGTCCGGGCGGGTCGCCAACTGCCGGGTGAGCTGCGCCTGGTGGGCCTCGGCGGCGCTCAGGCGGGCCCGCAGGTCGGCCAGTTCGTCGGGCGACCCGGCGGGCGGTTCGCCCGGGGGTCCGCCTGGCGGTCCGGCGGGTGTTCCGGCGGGCGGCTCGTCGCCCGGCTCGTCGGTGGGCATGCCGTGACTCCGTTCCTCCGGTGGGTGCATACCAGGAGATAACGGATCAGATCGGACGGCCAGCCGGGAGGGCCGTGAGCAGCCCGGATGCAGCAGAAGCCCCCGGCACCGTCCGATGACGGTACCGGGGGCTTCCGGAGGAGAGCGGGACTCAGACGGCCGTCTCGGGCCGCTTCGTCTCGGTGGCCTTGGTCACGTTGGTCGGCGTGACGGCCGGCGGGGTCGTGGCGGCCGGCTGCGGGGCGGCGGTGCTCTGCGCGGTGCCGGCGCTCTGCGCGGCGTCCGCCGGGGCTTCGTCCTCGCGCAGCGCCTTCGTCTCCGCCTTCAGGATGCGCATCGACTTGCCGAGGCCGCGGGCCATCTCCGGCAGCTTCTTCGACCCGAACAGCAGGATGACGATCGCCAGCACCACCAGGAGGTGCCAGGGCTCAAGACCGTTCCGCAGCATCCCTGGCCACCGGTCCCTTCTTGTCTAGAGTCAAGGGTGGGCGAGCGCCCGTGCTGGCCAGTATGCCTGGCGACGACGGCGAACGGATACACCGGCCGGGAAACGCTGGCCAAAAAGCAGGTGCCGTTCGAGCGGAATGCGAGCGCCCGCGGCGGCGGCCGGAGCCGGCCCGGTCCGGCTCGCGCACCCGTGACCAGCCCGCACGGCACCGCACCGCGCAGCACCTGCCTCTCCGGCCCCTCCAGCCCCCTCGGTTCCGTCGCCGGGGTCCGCAGCCGGCAACCACCCGATCGGCGGCGGCTCAGTACACGAAGGGCACGAGTCGCTTCGACGTCCGCCGGTATTCCGCGTACTCCGGCCCGAAGGCGGCCAGCAGCAGCCGCTCCTCGGCGGTGATCCGCCAGCCGTACGCGCCGAGCAGCAGCGCGGGTACCAGCAGGGCCGCCGGCCAGCTGCCCAGGCCGAGCGCGTAGCCCGTCCAGACCAGCAGACTGCCGGCGTAGCCGGGGTGGCGGATCTGCCGGTACGGGCCGCTGCGGACGACGCGCTGGGTGTCCACGGTGCGCAGGGTGCGGGTGTAGTAGCGGCCCAGGGTGCGCATGCCCCAGGCCCGCAGGGCCAGCCCGGCGGCGATCAGCGCGATCCCGAACCAGCGGGCCCAGAGCGGCAGTTCGCCGATCCCGGCGCGGCCGAACAGCACCACGACCAGCACCGCGGCGGCGTAGCAGGCGAGCAGCAGCCGGGTCGAGCCGCGGTCGCGGCCGTCCGCGCGCCAGGTGCCGGCGGCGGAGTCCTCGCGGCGGCGCAGCATCAGCTCGTAGCCGACCCAGCAGAGCATGCCGAGGAGGGAGAGCAGGGTCGTCAGGGACATGCGGCGGCTCCCGGCGGATAGGAGATGCGGGCCAAGTACCCCTTCACGGTCCTCCCCGGGGGCCGCCGACGCACGCCCCCGGGGGTGGACGCCCCGGCCTCCACCCCCAGGTGGACCGTCCGGCCCGCCCGTTGGCGAGGCCCGTTCGTTGCCGCCTGCGATCTGCGGCCGTGCCGCCGACCCTGGCACGCCGATGGACGTACAACCGCTACCTTGACGCCATGGGCGAGCCAGTGATCGAGTCGATGGCCGAGGACGAGGGCCTCGAAGGCTCCGTCTCGCTGGAGGGGATGGCCGCCCTGCTCCGCGATCACCACGGCCGAGCCTGAGGGGCTGCTCCGTGCTCACCGGGTGCTGTACACCGTCGAGGGCGGGGTGCTGATCGTCTGGGTCGTGGCGGTCGGCAACCGTCGTGAGGTCTACCGGCACCGGTAGGGGCCGGTGGGAACGGCGGAGAGCCCCCGCCCGAGGGGGCGGGGGCTCTCGATGACTCGCGTTGGATCGGGCCGGGTGGGTCAGGCGGTGACGGCCTCGGGGGCCGGGGCGGCGGCGGGGAGGTGGCGCATCAGGCGGTAGGCCAGCAGGGCGGCGCCGAGGGCGAAGACCAGGCCGACCACCGCGGCGACGTGCAGGCCGTCGGTGAAGGCGGCCCGGGCGGTCTCCAGCAGGTCCGTGCCGATCCGGCCGGGCAGGTGGCCGGCGACGGTGACCGCGCCGCCGAGGGTGTCCTGGGCGGCCCGGGCGGCCTCGCCGTCGACGCCTGCGGGGAGGGCGCCGTCCAGCTGGTGGCGGTAGACGGCGGCGCCGGCCGCGCCGAGCAGGGCGATGCCGAGCGAGCTGCCGAGTTCGACGGCGGTCTCGGAGGTGGCGGAGGCGGCCCCGGCCTGCTCGGCGGGGGCGGCGGTGACGACCATTTCGGCGGTCATGGTCATGGTGCCGACGGTGCCGGCGGCGAGGACGCCCGCCGCGACGAGGATGAGCGCCAGCGGGGAGTGCGCGCCGACCTGGGTCATCAGCGCGAAGCCCGCCGCTCCGACCAGGAACCCGCCGCCCATCAGGGCCGCAGGGCGGACCTTGCCGGCCAGCGCGGAGCTGGTGCCGACGGCCGCGCCGACGCCGACGCTGGGCACCAGCGACCAGAGCGAGGCGGTGAGCGGGCTCATGCCCTTGACCAGTTGCAGGTACTGCGAGGTGAAGAGGGAGAAGCCCATCATCGCGAACATCGCGATGGTGTTGACGCTGATCGCGCCGCTGAAGGTGCGGATCCGGAACAGGCCGAGGTCGATCAGCGGGTCGGCGGCGGTGCGCTGGCGCCACACGAACGCGGCGGCCAGCAGCAGGCCGGCCGGGACGGCGAGGGCGGGCAGCGGGCTCCAGCCGTCCACGGCGAGGGTCTTGACGCCGTAGACCAGCGGCAGGATCGCGGCCATCGAGAGCGCGGCGCCTGGCAGGTCGAAGCGGCCGGTGCGGGCGGTGGAGCGGTACTCGGGGAGCAGGACGGGCGCGGTGAGCAGCACCAGGGCCATCACCGGGACGGCGAGCAGGAACGCGGAGCCCCACCAGAAGTGGTCGAGCAGCAGGCCGCCGGCGACCGGGCCGAGGGTGGCGCCGGTGGTGAGGACGCCGCCCCAGGCGCCGAGGGCGATCTGCCGCTGCTTGGGGTCGTGGAACATGTTGCGGACCAGCGCGAGCGTCGAGGGCATCACGGTGGCCCCGGCGACGCCGAGCAGGGCGCGGGCGGCGATCAGCTGGCCGGCGGTGTCGGCCCGGGCGGCCAGCAGCGAGGCACCGATGAAGCCGGCGGCGCCGATCATCAGCAGCCGGCGGCGGCCGATCCGGTCGCCCAGCGAGCCCATGGTGATGAGCAGCCCGGCGAGCAGGAACGAGTACACGTCCATGATCCACAGCTGCTGGGTGCCGCTGGGCGCCAGCGTGGTGGAGATGAAGGGGACGGCGAAGAAGAGCACGCCCATGTCCATGGCGAGGACGAGGGTCGGGAGCAGGAGGACGGCCAGGCCGATCCATTCGCGACGGCCTGCGCGGCCGGTGGTTGCGGTCATGGGGAAGACGGTACGGACGTGTCAGACGTCTGTCTAGTACGTATGTGTAAATCGCTCGTGCGAGACGTCAGTGCGAGACATTCGTGCAAGACATCTGTTCAGTCCTTCCGTAGGATTCGGGTCATGGGAAACCGCGAAGACCTGATGGCCGGCGCCAAGCGCTGCCTGTACGAGAAGGGGTACGGGCGCACCACCGCCCGTGACGTCGCGACCGCCTCGGGCGTCAGCCTGGCCGCGATCGGCTACCACTTCGGTTCGAAGGACGCGCTGCTCAACGCGGCGATGATCGAGGCGATCGGGGAGATGGGGGCGGCCCTGGGCGCGGTGGTGGACGCCGCCAACCGCGTGTCCGACGATCCGGAGGAGCGCTTCGCCGCGGTCTGGGACGGCCTCAGGACCGTCTTCACCGAGCACCGCGGGCTCTGGGCGGCCCAGTTCGAGGCGCTCGCCCAGGCCGCGCACGCGCCCGAGCTGGCGCACGCGTTCGCGGAGGCGCAGAAGGAGGGCCGGCTCGGTCTCGCCGCGCTGTTCCAGGGACTGCCCGAAGTGCCGGACACCGAGGAGGAGGTCGTCCGCGGCTCCTTCTACCAGACCCTGCTGGCCGGGTACGCCGCCCAGTGGCTGGCCGCCCCCGAACTGGCGCCGAACGGGCGGGACTTCCTGCGCGGGCTGCGGCTGGTCAGCGGAAGCGTGTTCGGCCCCGCGGTGCCGTCACCGCCCGCCACCGCCCGCTGACGGCGGCCGCCCGTCGCCCGCTGCCCGCTGCCGCCCGTCGCCCGCTGCCGCCCGCGCCGCCCCGCTAGGCGGTGACCACCGTCAGCAGCACCACCGAGTCGACGTGGGCCAGCAGCCCGTGCCGTTCCTGGGGCACCGGCTCCAGCCGTCCGACCGGCAGCTCCTGGTGCCGGCCGGCGATGGTCAGCGAGACCCGGCCGCGCAGCACCTGGACGCTGCCGGCGGTCGGCGGGGTGTGCTCGTCCAGCGAGGTGCCCGCGGTCAGCGCGATCACGGTCTGCCGCAGGACGCCGTCGTGGAGCACCAGGTGGGCGCTGCGCCCGTGCGGGCTCTCGGCCGCCCGGGCGGCGTGCTCCACGGCGAGCTGTTCGAGATCGGGCATCGCGTGTCCTCCTGACCCGGCGTGCCGGGCCGACCCCGGGCGCCCGGACCGGCGCCGTGTGCCCAGGTTCGCGGACGCGCTCGGCTCGCGCACCCGGAGCCCGTTCGACGTGCAGCCCCCGGCGAGTGCCCGCATCGTGGAGGCATGGCGATCAACGAGACAGTCTCCGGTGGGTTCCAGGTCAACCGCTCGCTGCTGGCCGGCGGCGCGCTGCTCACCGGTATCGGCGCCGTGCTCGGCGTGGCCGGGGCGGCGATGGTGTGCGCGGCGCTGGCCACGGCCGGCCGCAGCTGGGTGCGCAGCCTGGAGACCGCGCCGGCCGCGTTCGCCCAGCGGGCGCTGCGCGAGGCGAAGGTGGCGTCCAGCGCGGGCTGGGAGGCCTGGCGCGCGGAGCACGGTTCACCCAACTGAGCGCACCCGTCGACCTGAGCCGCACCCGCGCCCGTCCGGGTGCGGCGGGCCGCCATGGGGGTGCGGCCCGCCGCGGCTGTGGACCCGCCTACAGGCCGAGGGACTTGGCGATGATGCTGCGCATGACCTCGCTAGTGCCGCCGTAGATCCGGAACACCCGGTTGTCGGTGTAGAGCCGGGCGATCGGGTACTCCAGGATGTAGCCGTAACCGCCGTGCAGCTGAAGGCACTTGTCGATGACGGTGGAGGCCGACTCGGTGCAGAACAGCTTCGCGGCGGCCGCGTCGGCGACGGTCAGCTCCCCCTGCTGGTACAGCTCCAGCGCGCGGTCCACCATCGACTGCTGCGCCACCACCTGGGCCTCGCAGTCGGCCAGGGTGAACTTGGTGTTCTGGAACTCGGCCACCGCCTTGCCGAACACCTTGCGGTCCTTGACGTACTGGAGCGCGAACCGCACCGCCGCGGCCGCCGACGCGTACGCGCTGACGGCGATCGCCAGCCGCTCCTGCACCAGGTTGTGGGTCAGGTAGGAGAAGGCCCGGCCCTCCTCGCCGAGCAGGTTCTCCACCGGCACCCTGACGTCGCTGAACGCCAGCTCGGCGGTGTCCGAGGTGCGCAGGCCGATCTTCTGCAGCTTGCGGCCGACCGTGTAGCCGGGGGACGTGGTGTCCACGCAGAGGATGGACAGGCCGGCCCGGCGGTTGTCCGGGTCGTACGGGGCGGTGCGGCAGACCACCAGGACGAGGTCGGCCAGCACGCCGCCGGTGATGAAGGTCTTGGCGCCGTTCAGGACGTAGTGGGTGCCGTCCTCGGAGAGCTTCGCGGTGGTGGCGATGCCCGCGAGGTCGGAGCCGGCGCCCGGCTCGGTCATCGCGATGGCGGTCATGATGTCGCCGGAGACGAAGCCGGGCAGCCAGCGCCGCTTCTGCTCCTCGGTGGCGTACTCCAGCAGGTAGGGCAGGACCAGCGCGGTGTGCACGCCCGAGGAGCCGAAGCTCACGCCCGCCCGGGCGGTCTCCTCGGTGATCACCGTCTGGTACTTGAAGCCGCTCTCGCCCGCGCCGCCGTACTCCTCCGGCACCTCGATGCCGTAGACGCCGAGCGCGCCGAGCTGCCGGTAGAAGTCTCGCGGCGGGTGGCCGTCGGCCTCCCAGCTCTCGTAGACCGGGACGACCTCGTTGGCGATGAAGTCCCGGATGGTCTCCCGGAAGGCCTCGTGGTCCTCGTTGAACACGGTGCGGCGCACGGCGGCGCTCCCTTCGGTGGTGACCGGCTGCGGGCGCCGGCGGGGGCTGAACGTGCCAGGTGATGGCCTCACAAGTTAATCCCGGGTAGCTTCGGCTGTCCAGGGTCGACGGCGCCGGAAAAGGCCGGTGGCCACCGGCGGTCGGCGCCCTCAAGTGAATCCTTGCTAGCCTTCGGGCGGCAGTCCGGAGCGCGGGAGGGAGGCTCGCCATGGTGGTCCGACGACCTCCCGGGCGGCGCGCCCAGATCCTCGCCGTGGCGGCCGACCGGTTCCACCGCAGCGGCTACCACCAGGTCTCCATGACCGAGGTCGCCGCCGGGGTCGGCATCACCGCGCCCGCCCTCTACCGGCACTTCCGGGGCAAGCCCGAACTGCTCGACCGCGCCGTCCGGCTGGGGCTGGACGCGCTGGCCTGCGGGCTGCGCGGGGCCCGCACCACCGGCGACCTCGGCGCCGCGCTGGCCGCCGTCGCGGTCGGACACCGCCCGCTCGGCACCCTGGTGCAGCGTGACGCCAGGCTGCTGCCGCCGGCCCGGCGGGCGGCGCTGCGCCGCGAACTGCGCGCCGACGTCGCGCTGATGACCGCCGTGCTGCGCGCCGGACGGCCGGAACTTCCGCTGCCGGACGCCGAGTTTCTCTGCTGGTCGGCGCTCTCGGCCTGCACCGGGCTCTCCTACCAGTCGGCCGCGCCGCAGCCGCGCCGCGCCGAGGCGGTGCTGCGCGAACTCGTCGCCACCGTCCTCGCGGCCTCTCCGAGCGGCGCCGCCGCCCACCCGGATCCCGCTGTCCACCCAGGTCCCGCTGCCGTCCCCGCCACCGTCCCCGCCACCGTCCCCGCCGCCGGTCCCGTCGCCCCGGGGTCGCCGGAGCCCAGGCCGCTGGCGCGCCGCGAGGAACTGCTCGCGGCGGCCGTCCGGCTCTTCCACCAGCGCGGCTTCGACAACGTCAGCACCGACCAGCTCGGCGCCGCCGTCGGCATCTCCGGCCCCAGTGTCTACCGGCACTTCGACAGCAAGGCCCAGTTGCTCGCCGCCTCGCTGGTGCGCAGCCGCGAACGGCTCTGGCAGGAGGTGGACGGCGCGTTCGCGGCCGCCGCCGGGCCGGAGGCGGCGCTGGCGGCCGGTCTGGGTGCGTACGTCGGCTTCGCGCTGCGCAACGGCGACTACCTGGGCGCGATGCTCAGCGAGACGGAGCGGCTGGCCCCGCCGGACCGCCGGGTCGCGGTGGACTTCCGGCGCGACTTCCTGCGCACCTGGGTCGGCCTGCTGCGGCGGGTCCGGCCCGAGTACGACGCGGTCGAGGCCCGGATCCGGGTCCACGCCCTGTTCGCGCTGGTCAACGACGGGGTGCGGAACCGCCCGCACAGCGCCCGCCCGGACCTCGGGAACTGCCTGCTGCACCTCGGCCGGGCCGTCCTCGGACTGCCCGGAACGGACGGCGGCCGGGTGCCCGCCCCGCGTTGACGGGGTGGGCACCCGGCCCGGAGGGTGTGGCTGCGCCCGGGGCCGGACAGGACCTAGCCGACGGCGCCCGGGAAGAAGGCCCGGGCGTCGAGGTTGCCGTTGCCCTGCAGAGCGCCGATGTTGCCGCCGTTGCCGGTCGAGGCGAGGCCGTTGTTCTGGTTGCTCGCGCCCGAGCCGGTGGCCGTCTGCTGGGTGACGACCACGTTGCCGTGGACGTTGCCGATGACGTTGGCGGAGCCGGTGTTGCTCACGACGCTGCTGTTGGAGTGGTCGATGGCACCGGCGCCGTTGTCGGCGTGGGCGCCGGCGGCGCCGAAGCCGACGAGGAGGAACGCCCCGAGGGCGGTGGCGGCGGCTGCGCGGATACGGGACACGGTGGTCTCCCTGAGCTGGGGTGCGAAATGTGGCGCGATCCGGAGTGGCCGCTCCGTGGCGCCGTTGCCTGACGTCGCACGTTCAGCATTCACCAGCAGCGTGGACGAACTCCACCAAACAGGTGGCAATTCCCCCGATGGTGTCATGGTGACGCCGTATCCGGAGATGGCCCGACGGTTGCGACGGCGGCATCTCCACTCCTCAAAACTGCTGGTGGAGATCGAAGTTGACGTGCAAGGCGGCAAGGCCGGACAACCCTGAGCTGTCAACACGGAGTTGACCGAGTTTTCTCAGGGAGAAAGAAATGGTGGCCGGATAGTCGCACTGGCACACTGGGGACCCATGTCTGAAGGTGCCCCGCCCGAGCCCGCCCCCGCCGAGGATCTGCGTACGACCGAGGTCGATCTCGGCGGACTGGTGAACGTCCTCGCCACCCACCTCTACTCCACCCCGCTGGTCGCTCTGCGCGAACTCGTCCAGAACGCCCACGACTCGCACACCCGCCGACTCCTGGAGGACCCGGACGGCGACCACCGCCCGCTGATCCGGGTGCGCGGCGACGCCGCCCGGCGGACCGTCTCCATCGAGGACACCGGCGCCGGCCTCACCGAGCCGGAGATCCACGCCTACCTCGCCACCGTCGGCACCGGCTACACCCGGATGCTGCGCGACCTCACCGGCAACCAGGAGCTGATCGGCGCCTTCGGCCTCGGCTTCCTCTCCGCCTTCTCGGTGGCCGACGAGGTCGCCGTCACCACCACCTCGCACCGCGAACCGCACCTCGGCCACCGCTACCGCAGCCGGGGCGGCGAGCAGTACCAGGTCGACCCGGTGCCCGCCCGGCCCCGCCCCGGCACGGTCGTCGAGCTGACCCTCAAGGCCGAACACGCCCACCTCGCCGACGAGGACGCGCTGCGCGACGTGCTCGGCCGGTACTGCGTGCTGCTGCCGATCCCGGTCCACGTCGGCGACGACGAGCAGCCCGTCAACAACGTCGAGGTGCCCTGGCGCCACAGCGTGCCGGGTGACCAGCACGCCGCCCGGATGCGCTTCGCCACCGCCTTCGGCCGCCGCTTCGAGCCGCTCACCGCCTTCCCCGTCCACCCGGCCGAGGGCGGCACCGGGGGAGGGGCCGCGGGCGGCACCGACGCGATCGGCCTGCTCTGGGTCCAGGACGGCGGCACCTACGGCAGCAGCGACAACCGCGACCTCGCCGTCTACCTGCGCGGCATGCTGCTCGCCGAGGACGCCCGCGACCTGCTGCCCAGCTGGGCCGGGTTCATCGGCGGCGTGGTCGAGTCCAGCAGGCTCACCCCCACCGCCAGCCGCGAGGACCTCCAGCGCGACGACCACTACCGCGCACTCCAGCGCGCCCTCACCGACGCCATCGTCGACGGCCTGTACGAGACCGCCCGGCTGCGGCCCGCCGCCTGGCGCCGCATCCTCACCCGGCACGGCCAGGACCTGCTCGGCGCCGCGCTCTGCGACGAGCGGCTGTTCACCCTGCTCGCCGACGACGTCCCCGTCCCCACCTCCCAGGGCGACCTCACCGCCGGCGCGCTGCGGGCCGCGGGCGGGGGCGCGGTGCACGTCGCGCTCGGCAGCGGCGGCGGCTTCGAGGAGATGCTGTACCGGGCGATGCGGGTGCCGATCGCCCGCGGCGACCGCTACGCCGTCCTGCCCTTCCTGCGCCGCTACGCCCAGCTGCGCGGCTGCCGCCTGGTCGAGCTGGGCAGCGAGCACGGCGACCGCGAGCTGTTCCGCGACCCGGAGCGCCCGCTGCCGGCCGGCGAGGCGGCCTGGCTGGCCGGCGCCCTCGCCGACGAGGGCGAGCAGCTCGTCCCGGCCCGGTTCGACCCGCCCGGCCTGCCGCTGGTCCTGGTGCCGGACCGCGAGGCCGAGCTGAAGGCCCGGATCGAGGACGACCAGGCCGACGCCCGGATCCCGTCCGCGGCGCTGCGGCTGGCCCGGGCGTTCACCGCCCGCACCGACGGAGAGGTCAGGGCCCGCCTCTACCTCAACCTGTCCTGCCCGGCCGTGCTGGACCTGCTCGCCGCCTACCGCGCCGGGCACACCGGCAGCGCCACGGCGGCGGGGCTGCTCCGCTCGCTCAAGGTGATCATGGCGGCCGCCTCGGCGGGCCCGGCCGGCTCGCCCGGAGGCGACCTCACCGCCGCGCTGTCCGGCATCGGCACCGCGGTCTCGGCGCTGACCGCCGCCGTCCCGGCCGGCCTGCCGGGTGTCCCGGACACCCTCGGCGCCCTCCCGGACGAGGCGTGACGGACGGATTGTCAGCGGTTCGCGGTAGACATCACATCAGCACCACGCAGGGGGAGACCACATGAGTACCGACATCTGGGCCTGGGTCCACGACGCCCACCGCCAGCTGGCCGAGGCCGGCCACCGGCGGCTGGCCGAGGCCATCTACGAGCTGCCCGGCCACGCCAACGAGGGCCGCAACGACCAGGTGGACGCCGTCTACCCGGAGGCGCTGGCCGCCTCCCGGGCGCTCGGCCTGCCCTGGGTCGAGGTCTACCTGCGGCACTGGCGGATGCAGAACCTGCTGAACAAGCGCCACCAGGGCGAGCAGGCCCTGCCCGAGGCGGTCGACCTGCTGGAGTTCGCCCACCGCGAGGAGACGGCGGGCTGCCCGCAGTCCGTCTGCGTGGTGCAGGACTTCGCGATCTGCCACGCCCGGGTCGACGGCCCCGGCTACGTGCCGGAGCGGCTGGCGGTGCTCGGCGAGACGCTGGAGCGGATCGAGCCCGGCCGCGCCTGCTTCGACTGCCTCTCCCGCGAGTACTCCGACGCGCTGGAGGACGACGGCCGCCACACCGAGGCGCTCGCCCACCTGGACACCGCCGCCACCCGGATCCAGGCGGCCGGCGAGCGGCTCTCGCTGCACTTCCACCACGCCCGGGCCGGCACCCTGCACCGGCTCGGCCGGCACCAGGAGGTGCTCGCGCTGCTCGACACCGCCGAGCAGGCCGAGCGCTCCCGCGGCCACGAGATCGACGAGAGCGACCGGCTCTGGGGCGGCCTGCTGCGGGCCCGCGCGCTGGCCTCGCTCGGCCGGACGGAGGAGGCGCTGGCGCTGCTGCCCGACCGGGAGGCCGCCGAGCGCCACGCCGACCTGCGGGACGGCTGGACGCACACGGTCGAGCTGCTGGTCGCGGCCGGCGCCTGGGAGAACGACGCCGAGCTGGGCGCCGCCGTGGCCGGCTGGGTCGGCTACCTGGACGGCACCGGCTCGCACCGCCCGTGCGTGGACCTGCTGCTGGCGGCGGGTCGGCTCGCCCTCGCCCGCGGCGCCCGGACGGTGGCGCTGACCCTCGCCGCGACCGGGGAGCGCAAGCTCGCCCAGCTGCGCCGCACCGACGGCGTGGCCGCGGAGGTCGCCGCGCTGCGGGCGGCCGCCGAGACGCTGCCGGAGCCCGAGCTGCCCGTCCCGCCCGGCGAGCTGGCGGCGCACCTGGCCGAGGTCGGTGTGCCCTACGAGACCGGCGCCGACCTGCTCTCCGTCGCCCTGGACCGGTACCGGGGCGAGCCGGCCGGCGCCACCGAACTGGCCGTCAACCTGGCCGCGGTGCTCGGCGGCCTCGGCCACGCCCGGGCCGCCGGCGACCTGCTCTGGCACTGGCTCGACACCGCCCCGACCGACGAGGTGCTGATCGGCATGCTCGGCTCCGCCCTGATCGACGCGGGGGACGGCGAGGGCGTCCGCCGCCTCGCCGACCGGCTGGCCGACGACAGCCCGGAGGACGGGCACTGGATACGCGCCCGCTGGGCCGCCGCCGAGGGCCGCTGGGCCGAGGTGCTGGAGCAGTGCGAGGCGATCCTGGGCCTGGACGCCGGCCGGATCAACACCCGCCGGCTGGCCGCCGGCGCCGCCACCGAGCTGGGCGACCACGCCACCGCGCAGCGGCTGTACCAGGAGCTCCTGGAGCACGCGCTGCCCGCCGAGGCCGCCCCGGAGGAGGAGCGCCACCGCACCGTCCAGGAGTCCGACCTCTGGCACCTGATCACGGCGGCCACCGCCAACCGGGACTGGGCCGCGGTCCGTTCCGCGGGCGCGCTGCTCGGCATCGAGTTCGACGAGCCCGAGGGGCCGGTGGACGAGGAGTGGCAGCTGGTCACCGTCCGGGCCACCCGCACCAACGGCGCCACCGCCGACCTGCCCGCCGTCCGCACCGGTCCGGCCACCGCCCGGATCCTGCCGGTGCTCGGCGAAGACCTGACGCTCAACCACGGCGACGTGGTGGTCTTCGCCCCGGCGCTGCTGGAGCCGCCGCCGGCCGAGGACGCCCCCGAGGAGGAGCGGCGCGGCTGGCGTCCGGTGTTCGAGCTGCTCACCCTGCTCGACCCGGCGGGGTACACCACGTACTGGATCGACGGCGGCTGGCCAGGCGACGAGCCGTGGGCGGCGCTGCGCGAGAGCCTCCAGCAGGCCGGCTACGCGGTCTGGGCGTACAGCGGGGAGCAGTACCGCATCACCGACCCGGCCGACGAGGACGGCACGCTGCCCGGCGTGTACGCCGCCCTCGGGGTGCCGCCGACGGCCTCCGCCGCCGAGGCCGACGCGCTGCTGCACCGGCTCACCGGCGACTGGGCGCACCCGCTCGCCTGGCTCGACCTGGCCAAGGCGGCGGGCGCGGACGCCGCCCGGCACGAGGAGGTCGTCGAGCGCTACGGCCTCTGACCCGGTCCGGCTCCGGCCGCCGGCCGCCGGCCCCGGTCCGGTCCGGCCCCGGCCCGGTCCGGGCACGCGCGCCACGGGGGCGGGGCGCGCGTGCCCGGACCAGACCGGGGCCGGGAACCATCCCGGGATCTGTCGAGTCTTGGTAAATGCTTTACCATTTCATTGCCAAGACTCGACCCCCAGGAGTGTCCGCCCGTGACCAGCCTCGCCCTCGGCCCGTCCTGGCTCGATCCGACCAACCTGATCTCCGCCTTCGGCCTGATCGGCATCCTGGCCATCGTCTTCGCCGAGTCCGGCCTGCTGATCGGCTTCTTCCTGCCGGGGGACTCGCTGCTGTTCACCACCGGCCTGCTGGTGGCCGGCGGCACCTACCTGCACCAGCCGCTCTGGCTGGTCTGCGCGCTGATCGTGGCCGCCGCGGTGGCGGGGGACCAGGTCGGCTACCTGTTCGGCCGCAAGGTCGGGCCGAGCCTGTTCCGCCGCGCCGACTCCCGGCTCTTCAAGCAGGAGAACGTGGAGAAGGCCGCCGCCTTCTTCGACCGGCACGGTCCCAAGGCGATCGTGCTGGCCCGCTTCGTCCCGATCGTGCGCACCTTCACCCCGATCGTCGCCGGGGTGAGCAGGATGAACTACCGCACCTTCGTGGTCTTCAACCTCGTCGGCGGCGTGCTGTGGGGCGCCGGCGTCACCGTGCTCGGCTACTTCCTGGGCCGGATCCCGTTCGTCCGGGAGAACATCGAGGCGATCCTGGTCGGCATCGTGCTGGTCTCGGTGGTCCCGGTGGCGGTCGAACTGCTGCGGGCCCGCCGTTCCGGCGCGGCGTCCGCCGACCGCCACCGCGCCGGGTAGGCGTCCGCGGCCCCCGCCGGGGTACGCCACGTACATGTGCGTCCAGCAGTTCGATCAGGCAAGGTGTAACCCGAGATCGAACGGTGGCCGACGGCCACCAGGGGCGGCAAGGAGCGGAAGTGCCTAAGCGGGGCCGACCGGGCGCAGGCAAGCGGGCGAGGGGAGGCCGGGCGGTCCGTCAGACCCGGCGGACGCCGCCGGTACGGCCGGTGAACCCCGCCGAGGCGCCGCCCACCGAGGGCCTGCTGGGCCATCCGGCCCCGACCGTCGAGCCCGCCACCGTCGTCCCCTTCGTCCCGCCGATCACGGAGACCAGGGGCCTGCTGTCCCCGGAGCCGGAGCGGGAGCCGGCCCCCGAGTCCGGCGCGCCCGCCGAGTCCGGGCCGCACCCCGCGCTCGGACCGCACCCCGCGCCCGGGCAGGCGCCCGGCCCGGAGGACGCGCGCCCGGCCCGCCGCCGATCGGTCGCCGAGGACACCCTCACCCCCGAGGAGTGGCGGGCCGCCGGCTACACCCCGCCGATGGGCATCCCGGTCCCGGAGCTGACCGCCGGCGCCCCCGGCGAGGCGCCCTGGCCGGACCGGATGCGCACCCTGCTGCGCATGCCGATGTCCGAGCGCCCCGCCTTCGAGCGGACCGCCCGCGAGCTGCACCCCTCCGCGGGTGCGACCCGCAACGTCCCCCGCATCCTCGACCTGACGCTGCGCATCGGCGAGCTGCTGCTCGCCAGCGGCGAGGCCGCCGAGGACGTCGAGGCGGCGATGCTCGGCATCGCGCACGCCTACCGGCTGGACCGCTGCGAGCCGCAGGTGACCTTCACCCTGATCGGCATCTCGCACCAGCCCTCGCTGGTCGAGCCGCCGATCACCGCCGACCGGGTGGTGCGCCGCCGCACCTCCGACTACACCCGGCTGAACGCGGTCTACGAGCTGGTCGCGGACATCACCGCGGAGAAGGTCACGGTCAACGACGCCTACCGCCGGCTCGCCCTGATCCGCCGCAACCGGCACCCGTACCCGGGCTGGATGCTCGCGCTGACCACGGGTCTGCTGGCCGGCGCGGCCACCTTCCTGGTCGGCGGGCGGATCGACGACAAGGCCTGGCTGGTGTTCGCCAGCGCCTTCGTCGCGGCCGTCCTCGGCGACCGGCTGGCCTCCACGCTGGCCCGGCGCCGGCTGCCGGAGTTCTACCAGTTCGTGGCGGCCGCGATGCCGGCCGCCGCCTCCGGGATCATCCTGTCCTTCAACGACTGGGGCCTGCGCGGCTCGGTGGTGATCACCGGTGGCCTGTTCGCGCTGCTGCCCGGCCGGGCGCTGGTCGCCGCCGTCCAGGACGGCCTGACCGGCTTCTACATCACCGCCGCGGCCCGCCTGCTGGAGGTGATCTACCTGGTCGCGGGCATCGTGATCGGCGTGATGCTGATCCTCTACCTGGGGGTCGGCTTCGAGGCGAAGCTGCGGCCGGACGAGAGCCTGGCGGGCGTCACCTACCCGCCGGTCCAGATGATCGCCGCGATGCTGCTGACCCTGGCCTTCGCCACGCTGCTGCAGACCGACCGCCGCTCGCTCGCGCTGGTCACCCTGAACAGCGGCATCGGCTGGGCCAGCTACGGCGTGCTGGCGTACAACGCGGGCATCTCCCCGATCGTGGCGACGGGGGTGGCGGCCGGCCTGGTCGGCCTGTTCGGCCAGCTGATGGCGCGCTACCGCAACGGCTCCGCGCTGCCGTACGTGACCGCCGCGATCGGCCCGCTGATGCCCGGTTCGGCGCTCTACCTGGGGATGCTGTCCTTCGCCCAGGGCCATGCCAGCGCGGGCCTGGTGTCCGTCTCCCGGGCGGCGGCGATCGCGATGGCGCTGGCGATCGGGGTGAACCTCGGCGGTGAGATCGCCCGGATGTTCATGAAGCTGCCGGTCGGCGGCGAGCGCCCGTCGCTGTACCCGGTCGTGCCGCGCCGGGCGGCCAAACGCACCCGCGGGTTCTGACCGCGCGTTGGACCGGTGTTGGGCTCCGGGCCATGTCACGGCAGGCCGCACGCAGGACCAGGAACGAAGGTAAGACGCATGACCACACTGCTGGACGGCTACCGCGAGCACATCGTCGCCGCGCACAAACAGCCGCTGTTCCTGCTGCTGGTCGGCTTCATCACCTCCTTCGTGTGCATCCGGTTCAGCGTCCGGATGATCCGCGCCGAGGTGCGGTGGTGGTTCGGCAACGTCACCCCCGGCGGCCTGCACATCCATCACATGGTGTTCGGCCTGGGCTTCCTGCTGGTCGGCGGCGTCGGGGTGTTCGCCACGTACGGCGGGCACCCGTGGATCGACTGGTTCGGGCTGGTCTTCGGCATCGGCTGCGGCCTGGTGCTGGACGAGTTCGCGCTGATCCTGCACCTGGACGACGTGTACTGGAGCGAGCAGGGCCGCAAGTCGGTGGACGCGGTGATCTTCGGGATCCTGTTCACCGCCCTCCTGCTGGTCGGGTACGTGCCGCTCGGCGTAGTGCCCAGCCAGGAGACCAGGTGGGGCCTGATCACGGTGATCTCGGTGAACGCCCTGGCCTCGGTGATCACCCTGATCAAGGGCAAGATGTGGACCGGCCTGCTCGGCATCATGGTCCCCGGCCTGTCCTGGATCGGGGCGATCCGGCTGGCCCGCCCGAGCAGCCCGTGGGCCCGCTGGCGGTACGCCACGCGCCCGCGCCGCCGGGCGCGTGCGCTCCGGCGCGAGCGCCTGCTGCACCGGCGTGCGGACCGGGCCCGTACCTGGCTTTTCGACCTGATCGCCGGCGCCCCCGACAAGGTGCCCGCGAACCACCCCGCCGCCCACCGGGTGGCCGAGCGGATGTCCGCCCGGGCCACCGCCCACCTCGACGCGCACGCCGCCCGGGCGCTGGCCCGGCGTCAGGCGCGGCTGGCGGACCGCCGCTCGGCGGCCGCTGCCGGGGCCGGGGCGGCGAACTCCCCGGCGGCGGGTGGGCCGTACGGCGCGGGCGGCCCCGGCGCGGGCCCGTCCCTCGGGGCGCAGCAGCGCCGTCGCGCGATCCGGGCGGGGCGCAATCGGACGTACGCGGTTCGTCCGACCGGGGTGGAGCACCGGCCCGGGCGACACCCCCACCTGCGGCCGCACACCCGCCGGATCCACCGGTAGTTCGCAGACCCTGTGCGCCCGGCTGAAGGTGACTCGTGGTCAGATCATCTGATGGTCACCCGCCCGGCGGAGTGCGTCCGAGGTGTGAAAAGCGCCGGAGTTGAGAACATGATCGGCGAGTGACCGTTCTGTCATGTGATGGGATGATTCGTCGGACCTGCTCCGCCCGGCCGCCCCGCCCGAGCGCCGCGGACCGTCCGCCGCCGTCCCCTCCGGACCCGTGAGAAGGGGATGTCTCGTGGCGCGCAGGCTCCTGCCGACCCTCCTGTTGTCCCTCACCGCCCTGCTCGGGCTGCTCCCCGCAGCCCAGGCGGCCCCGGCGGACCCCGAACCGGCCGCCGGCCCCGCCCGGACGGAGGACCCGTACCCGACCACCGGGGAGATCGACCGGGCCCGTGCCGAGGCCGACCGCACCGCCGCCTCCGTCACCGCCATCGAAGCCGGCCTCGCCGCCGCCCGGACCGAACTCGACCAGGCCGGCCGCAGCGCCGAACAGGCCGTCGAGGCCTACAACGGCGCCCAGCTCGCCCTCGTCCGGGCCCGCGCCGACGAGACCGCCGCCGCCCGGAGCGCCACCGCCGCCGAGGCCGACCGCACCGCGGCCGCCGAGGACGCCGCCCAGCTCGCCGCCGAAACGTACCGCCAGGGCGCGGGCGCCGCACTCTCCGCCCTCAACGCCCTGCTCGGCGCCCACGGCCCGCGCGAAGCCGGCGACCGCGCCGCCGTGATCGGCGTCGCCAGCGAGCGCACCCGGCAGATCCTCGACGCCGCCACCTCCACCGCCGCCGCCGCGACCCGCGCCTCCGCCGCCGCCCGCGCCGCCACCGAGACCGCCGAGAAGGCCGCCGCCGAGGTCGGCGCCGCCAAGGCCAGGGCCGAGGCCAGGCTCGCGGCCCAGCAGGAGGCGGTCACCGCCGCCGACCGCCGCCGCGAACAACTGCTCACCGACCTGGCCGCCGCCCGGCACACCACCGTCGATCTGGAACGCCGGCGCAGCGAGGCCCTGGAGGCGATCGCCGCCCGCGAGGCCGAGGCCGCCGCCCGCGCCGCCGCCGAGAAGGCCGCCGCCGAAGCGGCCGCCGCGGCCGAGGCCGCCGCCAAGGCCACCCCGGCCGCACCTCCCGCCGCCGGCGGCCCGTGGTCCGCCGAGGGCGCCGCCGCCGCCATCGCCTTCGCCCGCTCCAAGATCGGCCTGCCCTACATCTGGGGCGGCGAGGGCCCGGCCGGCTACGACTGCTCCGGGCTCACCATGATGGCCTGGCGCGAGGGCGGCAAACAGCTCAACCACTTCGCCGCCGACCAGTACGCCCAGAGCACCCCGGTCAGCTACCGCCAGCTGCGCCCCGGCGACCTCGTGTTCTGGACGGACACCGGCCGCGCCGTCGACATCCACCACGTCGGCCTCTACATCGGCGACGACCAGATGATCGAGGCCCCCCGCGTCGGCATGCCGGTCAAACAGGCCAGCCTCTGGATCATGGGCACCCCCGACTTCTACGCCCGCCCGTAGCGGCCGGCCCGCTTCCGCGCCCGCCCGCAGGGCCCGATGTGCGCGCCCGGCTCGCGCCGGTGCTGTCGGCTGCGGGCGCTAGCGTGGCCGCGTCGATCACTCGGGAGGAGACGCGATGAGGCTGCGGGACGTCGAGGCGGGGGACGTCGGGGCGTACGTCCGGATGCGGTGCGACGCGGTGATGATGGCCGAGCTGGGCGGGCCGCTGCCGGAGGAGCGGGTGCGGGAGCGGCTGCGCAAGGACGTCGTGGAGGTCGCCGAGGACCGTTCGTGGATCAAGGTGATCGTCCCGGACGGCGCCGGGCCGGAGGTGGTGGCCGGCTCCGTCACGCTCTGGTCGCACGAGGAGGACGGCGCCGCCGTGGCCGAGATCGGCTGGATGGTGCTGCCCGAGTTCCAAGGGCGCGGCCTCGCCAAGGCGGCCGTCCGGGAACTGCTGGACGCGGCCGCCCGGGACGGCCGGTGGGGCCCGGTGCACGCCTTCCCGGCGACGGCCAACGGCCCGTCCAACGGGATCTGCCGGGCGCTCGGCTTCCGGCTGCTCGGCGAGCTGGACGTCGACTTCGCCGACCGAGTCCTGCACTGCAACCACTGGGTGGTGGTGCCGGGGGAGCACCACGCATCGGACACGGAATAAATGGGATGCCGCCCGAAAGCGGCGCCCGTACGGTGGCCCGATGGGCAACACAACCGATGACGGGGCCGTCGACATCGTGAACGGCCTCCAGATCCGCGCGATCGCCGAGAGCGAGGTGGCCGCGTGGGACCGGGCGCTCGCTCTGGGCTTCCTGCGCTCGCACGCGGAGAGCACGGCCGACTTCCGCCGCCTGCAGTGGGAGCCGGGCCGGATGCTGGCCGGCTTCGACGGCGACCGCTGCATCGCCACCTTCCGCAGCTTCGACGTCGAGCTGACCGTCCCGGGCGGGGCCACCGTCCGGGCCGACGCCGTCACCGCCGTGACGGTCAGCACCACCCACCGCCGCCGCGGCCTGCTCGGCACGTTGATGCGCCGCGACCTCGCGGCCGCCGCCGAGCGGGGTTCGGCGGTCGCCATCCTGATCGCCGCCGAGTACAACATCTACGGCCGCTACGGCTTCGGCCCGGCCACCCGCGGCCACGGCTGGAACATCGACCTGCACCGCACCCGCGGTCTGCGCGACGGCCTGCCCACCGTGCCCGGCGGGCGGATCGACTTCGTGACCATGGCGCAGGCCCGCGAGCTGGGCCCCGACCTGCACGAGCGCTGGCGGCGCACCCAGCCGGGCGCGATCGCCCGCGACGAGCTGTGGTGGAAGCGGAACACCGGCGAACTCAAGGTGCCGGGGAACGAGTTCAAGGAGCCGTTCGCGGCCGTCCACCGGGACGCCGACGGTACGGTCACCGGCCTGGTGGCCTACCGGGTCGACGACACCTGGGACGGCAGCTACCCGAACTGCACCCTGACCGTGGCCGACTTCCTCGCCCTCGACCGGGCGACCGCCGCCGAACTGTGGCGCTTCGTCCTCTCCGTCGACTGGGTGCGCAAGGTCGTCGCGGAGAACATCGGCCCGGACGACCCGCTGCCGCTGCTGCTCCAGGACCCGCGCGCCGCCACCCCGTACGTGGACAACGCCGACTTCACCTGGCTGCGGGTGCTGGACGTGGCGGCCGCGTTCGACGCCCGGACGTACGGCGCGCCCGGCCGGGTGGTCCTGGAGGTCGAGGACCGGCTCGGCCACGCCTCCGGCCGCTGGGCGATCGAGGTCGCCGCGGACGGCACCGGCCGCTGCACCCGGACCACGGACGACGCCGACCTCGCCCTGGACGCCTCCGAGCTGGCGTCGCTCTACCTGGGCGGCGAGACGGCGCCCCGGCTGCTCGCGGCCGGCCTGCTCACCGAACTGCGCCCCGGCGCGGCGGCCGCCGCCGACCTGCTGCTGCGCACGCCGCTGCAGCCCTGGAACCCGGACGGCTTCTGAGCGGCCGCCACGCCGAGGGCCGGATCGCACCGCTGCGGTCCGGCCCTCGACGCGTCCGAGCTGCCCTCGGGCGGGTTACTTGACGGCGGTTTTCCCGATGGTGGGCAGGATGAAGTCCTGAATGAGGCCCTTGGCATCGCGGACGATCGGGCGGAACACCCGATAACGCGAGAGGTTGATCACCCGGGCCGCCATGGGAGTGGACCGGCGGACGAATTCCCGCGTCCGCTCGGTGTCCTCGGTCCGGTCGAAGACCCAGTAGAGCACCACGACCATCAGGTGCAGCCAGAGCACGTCGGGCAGCAGCTCGCCCAGTTCGGCGTCCAGCTTGGGGGCCAGCTCCGATCCCTGCAACACGTCGCGGAACAGTTCCACGGCGGTCGCTCGCGCCGGGTGGGACTCGTTGGAGAACGGGCTCAGCGAGCTGGTGGGGTCGGCGGCCGTGCGGAAGAACTGCGCGGCGAACTCGTGGTACGGCGCGGCCGTGTCGAGCCAGGAGGTCAGCGCGATTTCCAGCCGTTCGGCAAAGTTCCGCGTATGGGCCATGCGGTTCCTGGCATCCGCCGCATGGTCGTACGTCATTCGGTCATAGAACCCTTGAATCAGGAATTCCTTCGCCGAGAAATAGTAGTAAGCATTGCCGACCGAGACGCCCGCCTCGGTGGCGATCGCGCGCATGGTGGTCTTCTCGTAGCCGCGCTCCTGGAAGAGCCGCATCGCGGTCTCCAGGATCAGTGCCCGGGTCTGCTCGCTCTTGTCGGTCTTCGGCTGCGCCCGGCCGCCGGGCATGGGCCCGCTGTCGGCCGCACCGCTCGTGCCGTCCGTTCGGTTCGTCGCTGCCAGGTCGTCCACGGGCACGAGCCTAACCGGAGACGAAGCTCCGACCCGTGTCGGTGGACGCGGCACCGGGCGTCCCCTCCGTGCTCGGTGCCACATCCACCACCCCCGCCATTTCGAACGCGTTCAAAATGATGTGAGCACTGTAGAGGTTTCGCTTGAACATGTTCAACTCCAATCTGTGGGAGGCTCGTCACATGATCAGTCCCGTGCAGACCACCATCCGGCGCGGCGGAGCGCAGGACGCCGCGGCCGTCGCCGACCTGCACGCCCGCAGCTGGAGCACCGCCTACCGCGGGATCGTCCCCGCGGCCGCACTCGGCGACGGGCT
The DNA here is from genome assembly GCF_040684355.1 of Kitasatospora sp. NPDC091276. Classification (NCBI taxonomy): domain Bacteria; kingdom Bacillati; phylum Actinomycetota; class Actinomycetes; order Kitasatosporales; family Streptomycetaceae; genus Kitasatospora; species Kitasatospora sp. NPDC091276. The sequence goes on from NZ_JBFBFU010000003.1 coordinate 63,291, forward strand.
GCCCGTCCAGCGGCGCGAGCTGTGGGAGCTGCGGCTGACCGTCGACTACGGCGATCCGGCCGCCGAGCCCGAACTGCTGATCGCCGAACAGGCCAGGGAGACGGTCGGGTTCATCTACCTCGTCCCGCAGCCGGACGGCCGGGTACTGGTCGACAACCTGCACGTCCGCCCCGGGCGGACCGGCGGCGGCATCGGCCGCGCGCTGTTCGCCGCGGCCCGCGCCCACGTCGCCGAACGGCACCCCGGAGCCGAGCTGTACCTGGAGGTGCTGCGCGACAACATCCGCGCGATCGCCTTCTACGAGCGCGAGGGCGGCGTGCGGACGCGGGTGCAGGAGGGTGTGTTCCCGGGCGGGTACGTACTGCCCGAGTGCGTGTACAGCTGGCCCGCCGAGAGCCTCGCGGCGCAGGCGGTGTCAGCGCAGGCGGCGCCGGCTCAGCCGACGTCGTAGACCGTCACCGGCACCCCTCGCTCCACCAGCCGCGCGGACACCAGCGGCTCGACCCGCTCCCAGCGCCCGCCGGCCAGCCCGCAGCCGATCCGCGGCATGTGGACGGAGGCGCCGAGCTCCCGCGCGTGGTCGCCCAGCGCGGCCAGCGCGGTGTCGATCGCCTCGTACCGGACCGGCACCCCGGTGGAGCGCCCCGTCCGGATGCCGCGCTGGCCGACCAGGTTGGCCACCCAGACGTACGGCTCGACCTGCACCAGCTGTACGGCGCCGAGCCCGAAGTCGTTCCCCGCCCGCTCCCGGTGCCAGCGCCGGAACGCGGCCTCGGGCTCGGGCCAGCGTCCGGACAGCGCGAGCACGAAGCCCTTGCCCCAGCCGCCGAGGTCGTTGCAGACGTGCGCGATCACCTTCACGCCCTTGCCCTGCGGCGCGGTGGCATCGCCCCGGACATAGGTGATTTCCGCCATGCCCCGAAGGCTAGACCGAGGCACTGACAACCCGCTCGGCACCTTCCACCGGGGTGCGCCGTGACTGCCCCAGGTGCCGCCGCCCGGCCAGGGCGATCAGCAGGGCGAGCGCGGCGGCGCAGGCCGGCAGCGCGTAGCCGGTGCCGGGGGCGGCGTGCTCGGCGACCGCGCCGGCGAGCGCCGCGCCGCCCGAGATGCCGACCACGATGCCGGACACCGCGACCGCCATCCCCTCGTTGAACTGCCGCCCCGGCAGCAGCTCCTGGACCAGCGTCATCCCGGTCACCATGGTCGGCGCGGTGGCCGTGCCGGCCGCGAACAGCGCGACCCCGAGCAGGCCGAGCCCGGCCCCGCCCAGTCCGGCGGCGAGCGGCAGCAGCAGCACCCCGGCCATCGCCGCGGCCCCGGACAGGAAGCGCACCCCGGTCGCCCGACGCGGCGTCAGCAGCCCGAACAGCAGCCCGGCCAGGCAGGATCCGCCCGCGACCAGGGCCAGCAGCGCGCCCGCCGCCGCCTTGTGCCCGAGCGCGTCGGCGTACGCGACGGTGGTGATCTCGGTCGAGCCGAAGACGACGCCGGTGGCGAGGAAGGCGAGCAGCAGCACCCGCAGCCCGGGCACCCGCAGCGGCGAGCCGTGGCGGTCGCCCTCCGAGCGGGCGGGCAACGGTGGTTCGGTGCGCCGCTGGGCCGCGAACAGGAGGGCGCCGGTGGTGCCGAGCGCCCCGGCGGCGAGCAGTCCGGCCTCCGGGGCGACCGCCGTGCAGAGCGTCATGGCGAGGACGGGCCCGGCCATGAAGCAGAGTTCGTCCAGGGCCTGTTCGAGGGAGTTGGCCAGGTGCCGGGCGGCCGGGTCGGCCCGGTACAGGTGTGCCCAGCGGGCCCGGGCCATGCCGCCGAGGTTGGGCGCGGCCGCGCCGGCCGCCCAGCAGGCGTAGAGCGTCCAGTCGGGTGCGCCGAGCCGGAGGCAGAGCAGCAGGGCGGCGAGCGGGGCGGCGTTGTAGAGCGCGGCCGGTACGGTCACCCGCGCCTGCCCGTACCGGTCCACCAGCCGACCGAGCAGCGGCATCCCGAGCGCGCCGGTGATCAGCCCGGCCGCCGAGACGGTGCCGGCCAGCGCGTAGGAGCCGCGCCGTTCGGCGAGCAGCACGACCAGCGAGACGCCGTTCATCGACAGCGCGAGCCGGCCGAGCAGCCCGGCGAGGGTGAAGGCGGCCGCGCCGGGGGCCGCGAACAGCCGCCGGTAGGAGGTGAGGAGGGCGCGCGAGGGCATCGGGCTCCTGGGGAGAGTGAGGGGGGTGCCCATCAGCCTCCCGCCGGTGCCCGGCGGCGGTCCAACACCTGTTCCGTCGCATTCACAGCAGGTTGTTGTTAATCTGCCGCCCATGCCCCGTGACCTGCACCCCCGACTGCTCCGCGGCTTCGTCGCGACCGCCGAGAGCCTGCACTTCGGCCGGGCCGCCGGGCGGCTGCACGTCGCCCAGCAGGCGCTCAGCCGGGACGTCCGGACCTTGGAAGGGCTGCTCGGCGACGCGCTGTTCACCCGCACCACCCGCAGCGTCGAACTCACCCCGGCCGGGCAGCGGTTGCTGCCCCGGGCGCGCCGGCTCCTCGCCCTGCACGACGAGATCCTGGCGGGCGCGGCGGCCCGGCCGCTGCTGCTGGACCTCAACAGCGACGTCACCGGCCCGGACCTCACCGCCGACCGGGTGCTCGAACGCGCCCGCGCCGCCTGGCCGGAGGGCGAACTGCTGGCCCGCTTCCACGGCGGCCTCGCCGCGGCCGCCGCCGAACTGCTGGCCCACCGGCTGGACGTGTCCTTCGGCCGGTTCGCCGGACTGCCCGCCCCGCTGCGCGACCAACTCGCCCAGCGGCCGGTCCGGTTGGAGCGGATCTCGGTGATGATGGCGGACACCCACCCGCTGGCCGGCCGCCCGGTGCTGCGGGTCGCCGAGCTGACCGGGAACCCCGTCGACGTCTGCGCCGGCAACCCGGCCACCACCGAGTGGGCCGATCTCGGCGTCCGCCTGCTGCGCGAGCACGGCCTGACGCCGGCCGCGCCGTACGTGCCGCCGGTGGGCGTGGACGAGACGGCTCGCTACCTGGCCCGGCACGGCGATCCGATGCTGACCACCGTCGGCGGGCCGAGGATTCCGGGGGCGGTGAACGTGCCGCTGGTGGAGCCGGTGCCGCTGAGCCTGGTCAGCCTGGTGCACCGGCCCGGCGAGCGCCACCCGGGGCTGGCCGCACTGGGCGCCGCAGCTGCCGGGCTCGGTGCGGCCGAGGGCTGGCTGCGGCGGCCGGCGGGAAGCTGGCTGCCGGCGGCGGACGCGGCGCTGCTCGGGTGAGACCGGGCCGTCGGGACGGGCCGCCGGAAACCCTGGGACGCGACACCGCCCCTGCCGTCGGGGGTCGGCAGGGGCGGCGGGTGGGCGGACCGGGCCGCGCGGCGGGTCCGGTGGCCCGGGTGGCGGTCGTGGACGGCCGGGTCAGGCCGCCTTGACGGCGGAGATGTCGAAGCTGAGCTTGACCTTCTCGCTGATCAGCACGCCGCCGGTCTCCAGGGCCGCGTTGTAGGTCAGGCCGAACTCGGTGCGGTCGAGGACGGCGCTGCCCTCGAAGCCGACCCGCTCGGCGCCGTAGGCGTCGGTGGCGCTGCCGGTGTACTCCAGGTCCAGGACCACCGGACGGGTGGTGTCCTTGATGGTCAGCTCGCCGCTCATCCGGTACGTGTCGCCGCGCAGCCGCTCGGCCGAGGTGCTGCGGAAGCGGATCTCCGGGTAGGTGTCGGCGGCGAAGAAGTCGCCGGTGCGCAGGTGCTCGTCGCGCTGGGCCTGGTTGGTGTCGATGCTGGCGACCTTGATCACCAGGTCGGCGGAGGAGTTGCCCGGGGTGCTGCCGTCCAGGTGCAGCTTGCCGTCGTACTCGGTGAAGCGGCCCTTGACGTTCGTCACCATGGCGTGGCGCACCGAGAAGGCGACCTCGCTGTGCGTGGTGTCGATGGTCCAGTCGCCGGTCAGGTGGGCGAGGTCCGGGCCGGTCGGGGTCTCGGCGACGGCGGTGGGGGTGGCGGTCTTGGTGCGGTTGAACAGGCCCATGGCTCCTCCTCGGGTCCGAAGCCATTTGTTTAGGCTTCAACTTGTTGGCTTCAGCGTAAGCTGCTTTCGTTCAAATTTCAACCACAGCGCTCGGCGTTTCGCGAAAGACTTGACGGAGCGGCACTGTCGGACCGCCCGGTTAGGCTGCGAAGGACGGTTCCGCCGACCGGAAGGCCTCCCGCATGTTCGTCCTGCACGCGCTCTGGCGGGCGGGCGGACGGCTGGCCCTGTGGGCCGAGGACGCCCGCGCCCATCCGGGCGCCGCCGAGCCCCGCCCCGGCCGGGCGGCCCCGCGCGCCCACCCCTACGCCTGCCCGGCCGGCGAACTCGCCGCCGTCCTCGGCGGCATCGGGCCCGGCCTCGACTGGCTCGCCGGCCAGGCCCCCGAGCGCTGGGCCACCCTGCTGCTGCCCACCACCGGCGCCCTGCCCGCGCCCTCGCCGGACCTGCCGGTCACCCCGGTCCGGGGCGCGGCGGTCCTGGCGCCCTGGCGCGTCCCCGCGCTGCTCTTCGACACCGGCGCGGCCGCCCAACTGCTCGGCGAGGTCTTCGACCCGCACTGGGCCGTCACCAGCACCGATCTGCCCGGCACCGGGCGCGTCGAGGTCGTCCAGGGCCCCTCGCTGCGCTGGTTGACCGGCGTGCACGACCTCGCCTGGCGAACGGTCGGCCGGGGCCGGGTGCTGCCGCTGCCCGTCCTGGCGGACGGCCGCCCGCAGGCCCGTTGGCGGCCCGATCCCACTCCGGCGGGCCGCCGGGAGGCCGCCGCACTGGCGGACGGCTGCCCGCCCGTCCTGCTGGGGGAGTGGCCGGCCGGCGGCGCCGGCACCGGCGAGGCCCTGCTGGACGCCGCGCTGGGCGCGCTGGTGGACGCCGAGGCCCGGGCCGCCCTGGCCGGCACGCCCCCGTTGGGCCCGGGCGGTGCCCGGACCGGCGACGCCCGAACCGGTGGCGTTCCGGCCGACGCCACGACGGCCGCCGCGGTGGGAGCCGACGCCACGACGGCCGCCGCGGTGGGGGCCGCCGCCGAACGCTGGCTGCACGCCCTGACCACCCCGGACGGCGGCCTCACGAACGTCCAGTCCGAGGGCTTCGCCGAACTGCGCCGCCGGCTCGCCGCCTGGTACGCCGCCGCCGAGCCCACCGCGCCCGCGCTCCGGCTCTGCTTCCGCCTGCTGGAGCCGCTCGGTCCCGACCCGGACGACCCCGAGGGCCGGCCCTCCGACGACGCCTGGCAACTGGAGTTCCTGCTCCAGGCCGTCGACGAGCCCTCCCTGCTGGTCCGCGCCGCCGACCTGCACGAAGGCGGCGCCGCCCACGCCGCGCTGGCCCGCAAGGCGCCGGACCCGGCCGACGTCCTGGTCACCGAGCTCGCCCGCGCCGCCCACCGCTGGCCGGCCCTGGACGGCCTGCGGCACCGCTCCCGCCCGGCCGCCCTGCCGCTCGACCGGGCCGGCGCGCTGGACTTCCTGCGCACCGCCGCGCCCGCCCTCGCCGAGGGCGGCTTCGGCGTGCTGCTGCCCGCCTGGTGGCGCCGCCGGCCCAGGCTCGGGCTCGCCCTGCGGGCCACCACCCCGCCCGCGCCGGGCTCGCTCGCCGTCGCCTCCCAGGTGGACCGGGACGCCGTGGTCGCCTTCCGCTGGCAGGCCGCGCTCGGCCCGGAGGGGGCGCCGCTGACCGAGCAGGAACTGGCCGAACTCGCCGCTGCCAAGCAGGGGTTGGTCCGGGTCCGCGGCACCTGGCTGGAGGCCGACCCGGAGCAGATCGCCGCCGCGCTCGCCTTCCTCGCCGACCGGCGCGACGGCGTGCTGGCCACCGCCGACCTGCTGCGGCTGGCCCTCGATCCGGAGGCGACCGTCGCCGGGCTGCCCGTCACCGCCGTCCGCGCGGACGGCCTGCTCGGCGACCTGCTGGCCGGGCGTGCCGCCCCGGCCCCCGCCCCCGTGCTGCCGCCCGACTTCCGGGCCACCCTGCGCCCCTACCAGGAGCGCGGCCTGGCCTGGCTGCGGGCGATGGCCGGGCTCGGCCTCGGGGCCGTGCTGGCCGACGACATGGGCCTCGGCAAGACCGTCCAGACCCTCGCCCTGCTGGCCACCGAGCAGGCCGAGGGGGCGGCCGGCCCCACCCTGCTGGTCTGCCCGATGTCCCTGGTCGGCAACTGGCAGCGCGAGGCCGAGCGCTTCGCCCCCGCGCTGCGGCGCCACGTCCACCACGGCTCCGGCCGCCTCGGCGCCGACCGACTCGCCGAAGCCGTACGGGGTGCGGACCTCGTCATCACCACCTACGGGCTGGTCCAGCGCGACCTCGCCGCGCTGCGGGCGATCCGCTGGCGCCGGGTGGTCGCCGACGAGGCGCAGTACGTCAAGAACGCCGGCACCGCCCAGTCCCGGGCCGTCCGCGCGCTGCCCGTCACCCGCCACCGGATCGCCCTGACCGGCACCCCGGTGGAGAACCGGCTCGCCGAACTGCACGCCGTCCTGGACTTCGCCAATCCCGGGCTGCTCGGCCCTGCCGAGCGCTTCAAGGAGCGCTACGCGATCCCGGTCGAACTGCACCGCAGCCCCGAGCGCACCGCCGAACTCCAGCGCCGTACCGCCCCGTTCGTGCTGCGCCGGCTCAAGTCCGACCCGGCGGTGGCCGCCGAGCTGCCGGCCAAGCAGGAGATGACCGTCTGGTGCAGCCTCACCGCCGAGCAGGCGGGCCTCTACCAGGCCGTGGTGGCCGACCTGCTGCAGCGGGTCGAGGGGATCCGGGGCGTGGAGCGGCGCGGCACCGTGCTGGCCGCGATCGGCAAGCTCAAGCAGGTGTGCAACCACCCGGCCCAACTGCTGCACGACGGCTCGGCGTTGGGCGATCGCTCGGGAAAGGTGGCCCGGCTGGCGGAACTGCTGGAGGAGGCGCTGGCCGAGGGCGACCGGACGCTGGTCTTCACCCAGTACGCCGAGTTCGGCACGATGCTCCGCCCCTACCTGGCCCGCCGGCTCGGGGAGGAGGTGCTCTACCTGCACGGCGGCGTCCCCCGGGCCCGCCGCGAGGAGATGGTCGAGCGCTTCCAGTCCTCGGACGGGCCAAAGGTGTTCCTGCTCTCGCTGCGGGCCGGCGGCACCGGCCTCAACCTGACCGCCGCCAACCAGGTGATCCACCTGGACCGCTGGTGGAACCCGGCGGTCGAGGAGCAGGCCACGGACCGCGCGTTCCGGATCGGCCAGCGCCGTGACGTCCAGGTCCGCCGACTGGTCTGCGTCGGCACCGTCGAGGAGCGGATCGACGAACTCCTCGCCGCCAAGCGCTCGCTGGCCGCAGCGGTGGTGGGGGAGGGGGAGCGCTGGCTCACCGACCTGCCGGTCGAGGCGCTGCGTGAACTGGTCGCGCTCACCCGTGAGGACGCCGTCGCCGAGGAGGACGCATGACACCCGACCACCCCGCCCCCGTCCCACCCGGAAACACCCCCGCCGGGAACGCCCAACCCGGGAACGCCCAACCCGGGAACACCCCCGCCGTGAACGCCGCCGCCGTGAACGTCGCCGCCTACTGGGGCGGCGGCTTCACCCTGCGCCCGGCCCCGCCCGGGCCCGAGGAGGAGCCCGACGAGCCCTCGCTGCGCAGTCTCGGCCGCTCCGGCGTCACCGTGCGCGGCCGCGACCTCGCCACCCTGCTCGCCCCCGCGTACGAGGCGTTCCGCGGCTGACGAGGCCTCGGCTCGCCGCGGCCCGTGCGGTAGCGTCGGAGCGGTGACGGACACCCTCACCGATCCCGCCCTCGACGACTTCGAGCGGCACCGCCGGATGATCTTCGGTATCGCCTACCGGATGCTCGGCAGCGTCGCCGACGCCGAGGACCTGGTCCAGGACACCTGGCTGCGCTGGAGCGGGGTCACCGGCCCGGTCGCCAACCCGGGCGGCTACCTGGCCCGGACGGTCACCAACCTCGCGCTCAACCGGCTCGACTCGGCCGCCGTCCGCCGCGAGGCCTACGTCGGCCCCTGGCTGCCCGAGCCGCTGGTCGCCGAGCCGGACGCGACCGCCGACGTCGAGCGTGCCGAGACGGTCTCGTTCGCCCTGCTGGTGGTGCTGGAGAGCCTGTCCCCGCTGGAGCGGGCCGTCTTCGTCCTCAACGAGGCCTTCGGCTTCTCCTACCGGGAGATCGCCGAGGCGCTGGAGCGCACCGAGGCCGCCTGCCGGCAGGTCGGCAGCCGGGCCAAGGCGCACGTCAGGGCCCGCCGGCCGCGCTACGACGCCCCGCCGGAGCTGCGCCGCCGCGCCACCGACGAGTTCCTCGCGGCGTGCGTCGGCGGCGACCTCAACCGGATGCTGGACCTGCTCGCCCCCGACGTCACCTCCTGGACCGACGGCGGCGGCGTGGTCCGTGCCGCGCTGCGCCCGGTCACCGGTGCCGGCAACGTCGCCCGCTTCCTGCTCGGGGTGCTCGGCCAGCTGGGCGAGGGCGTCGAGCTCCGGCCGGTCCTGGTCAACGGCCAGCCCGGGCTGCTGGTCACCCAGGACGGCGCGATCGACGCCGTCTCGGTGTTCGACTTCGCCGAGGGGCCCGACGGTCGGCCCCGGATCGCCGAGCTGCGCATCGTCCGCAACCCGTCGAAGCTCGCCCACCTCGCCGGCCGGGCTTGACCCTCGACCTGGTCGAGCCCGCAGAGTCACCGGCATGGAGAGCGAGCTGCACAGCATCGGCGAGCTGGCCCGCGCCAGCGGCCTGGGCGTCGGCACCCTGCGCTACTACGACGGCGCCGAGGTGCTCACCCCCGCCTGGGTCGACCCGCAGACGGGCTACCGCTGGTACCGGCCCGGGCAACTCGCCGACGCCCGCCTGCTGGCCCGGCTGCGCCGGGTCGGCCTGCCGCTGGCCGGCATCCGCGCCGTGCTCGGCGCGGCGCCCTGCTCGGGCGCGGCCGCGCGGGTGCTCGACGCGCACCTGCGCCGGCTGGAGGACGGCCTCGCCGACGCCCGCCGCGAGCTCTCCCTGATCCGCGTGATGATCGACCAGAGGGAGCAACCGATGAGCACCACCCCCGCCGAAGTCCGCTTCACCGTCCCCGCCGAGGAACTGGCCGCCGCACTGGACGCGGTCCGCTTCGCCGTCGGCGGCGACCCCGGAACCCCGGCGCTCGCCGGGGTGCTGTTCGAACCGGACGGCCCGGTGCTGCGCCTGGTCGCCACCGACCGCTACCGGATGGCGCTCGCCGAGGTGCCCGTCACCACGGCGCCCGCCCGGCCGGACGGCGGCACGATCGTCCCCACCGCCCTGGTCGACGCCCTGCGCGCGCTGCTCGGCGCGGGCGCGGGCGCGGCCGAGGTCGCGGTGACCCTCGGCGGCGGCCTGGTCCGGGCCGAGACCGGCGCCCACCGGATCGAGGGCGCCGCCCTGGACTTCGACTACCCCGACCACCGGGTGCTGACCCGGCTCGAACCGGAGCACCGGATCGACCTGTCCGCCGCCGAACTGCGCGGCGCCGTCGAGACCGGCGCCACCCGCACCCTGCCCTCCGGCCCGAACGGCGCGGACTGCGCGGTCACCGTCCTCACCCTCACGGCGGACGGCCGCCTGGCGGTGGCCGGTGCCGAGCCCGGCCCCGAATCCGCGTCCGGAGACCTGAGGGTGGCGGTCAACCGCGACTTCCTGCTGGACGCCCTGCGGGTCGGCCGGCCCGAGCAACTCGTGCTCGAACTCGGCGGTCCGATCGCCCCCTTGGCGATCCGCACGCCGGGCCGGGAGGGCACCTTCTCGCTCCTGATGCCGGTCCACGTCCCCGACCTCGGCTGAGCCCGCCCGCCGTTTGCTGTTGTTAGCATCCTGCTTGCATCTGCAAGCAGGATGTTGCAGTCTGCTGGCATGGCCTCACTGAACGTCGGCTCGCTGGGCGAGTACATCCGCGAGCAGCGCCGGAACGCGCAGTACTCCCTGCGCCAGCTGGCGGAGGCCGCAGGCGTGTCGAACCCGTACCTCAGCCAGATCGAGCGCGGGTTGCGCAAGCCGAGCGCGGAGATCCTGCAGCAGATCGCGAAGGCGCTGCGGATCTCGGCGGAGACGCTGTACGTCCAGGCCGGGATCCTGGAGGAGCGGCGTGGTGAGGGCCTGGAGCTGCGGGCCTCGATCCTGGCCGATCCGCTGGTCAACGAGCAGCAGAAGCAGGCGTTGCTCGCGGTCTACGACGCCTTCCTGAAGGAGAACGCCGTCCAGCGGGGCGCGGTGGCCGAGCGGTCGCCCGCGGTCGGCACCGGCACCGGCGTTCCACCAGCCTCCGGCCCGACGACCGACGGCTCAGTCACCCAGAACATCCACCGGGAGGACCGGTAAGCATGCCGATCACCGACGAGATCAAGAAGACCCTGAGCGACCCGACCCCGCTGTACGCCATCGCCGGCGCCGGGGATCTCGCGTACGAGAAGCTGCGCGAGGTGCCGGGCCGGGTGGAGGCGCTCACCGCGGACCGCAAGGGCGCGCAGGAGAAGGCCACCGCCCGGTTCCAGGAGGCGCAGACGAAGCTGGCCGAGGCGCAGGCCAAGGTCACCGAGACCGTCACGACGCTCCCCGTCGACCTGCGGACCCTCCAGGAGCGGGCGCAGGGCTTCGCCCTCCAGCAGGTCGGCCGCGCGGTCGAGCTGGCGGTGAAGGCCAAGGAGGCGTACGACGAGCTGGCCGAGCGCGGCAAGGTCGTGGTGGATCGGGCCCGCCCGGGCGCGCCCGCCGAGCCGGGGCAGCCGGCCGGGGAATCGGAGCTCGCCCGGGCGTCCGAGCCGGTCGAGGCCGAGCTGGTCGAGGACGACACCGACACCCCGGCAGCCGACACCCCGGCAGCCGACACCCCGACCGCCGACACCCCGGCCGCCGACGCCCGGCCCGCCCCGAAGAAGGCCGCCCGCGCCCGGAAGGCCACCGACCGCGCGGAGTGAGGGTAGGGCCGCCGGACGGGCACATCCGGTGACCGCAGGACGTTGACAGGAGAGCGGACGGTCGACCGTGCCAGGATGGGCGGTGGCCGGAGCGCCGGAGGCGAGAGACAGAGGAGAGCGTGATGGGCGGAGTGGCCCAGATCCTGGACTTGGCCTATCTGAACCCGATCTGGTGGCTGTCCGTCGCCATCCTGGGCTTCAAGCTGTTCGCCCTGGGCGACGCGGTCACCCGCCGTGAGGACGCCTACCGGGCGGCGGACAAGAAGACCAAGCCGTTCTGGCTGGCGATCCTGGCGATCGCCTTCGGCTGGGACCTGCTGTTCGGGGTGAACTTCTTCACCGGCATCGGGACGCTCGCCGGGCTGGTCGCGTCGATCGTCTACATGGTGGACGTGCGTCCGGCGATCCGGGAGCTGACCGGTGGTGGCGGCCGTGGCGGCCGCAGCAACACCGGTCCGTACGGCCCCTGGTAGGCCGAACGATAGGGCGACGACCAGACAACGGCGAGGCCCGGGCGGGGAGTTCACCCGCCCGGGCCTCGCCGTACCCGGCTCCGGCCGGCTCAGCCGAGGATCAGCTGCACCGGGTTGCGTTCCAGCAGCAGCACCGCGACGTCGTCCGTCAGCGCGCCGCCGTTCAGCTCCTCGACCTCGGCGATGGCGCTGTCGACGAGCCGGCCCCGGGTGAGCCCGGCGGACTGGTGGTCGCCGATGAGGTCGGCCAGCCCGTCCTGGCCGAGGCGGCGGGAGCCGGCCCCGACCCGGCCCTCGATCAGCCCGTCGGTGTAGAGCAACAGCCGCCAGCCGGGCTGGAGTTCGAGCTGGTGGGCGGGCCACGCGGCCTGCCCGTCGTGGCACGGCAGCAGGCCGAGCGCCGGACCGGCGAGGTCGGCGGGCAGGGTGACCGGCTGGTGGTCGCGGCCGAGCAGCAGCGGCGCCGGGTGCCCGGCGAGGTAGAGCCGGGCAGGCTCGCCGGCGCCGAGCGAGTCGAGGCCGCCGCTGGCGCCGCCCGGCTCGATGACGAGCATGCAGAGCGTCGCGAAGATCTCGTCGCTGCGCCGCTCGTGTTCCAGCACGTGCTGGAGGGTGGTCAGCAGGGCCTCGCCGGTGAGGCCCGCGAAGACGAGGGTGCGCCACGCTATCCGGAGGGCGACGCCGAGCGCGGCCTCGTCCGGGCCGTGGCCGCAGACGTCGCCGATCACGACGTGGACGGTGCCGTCGTCGGTGCGGACGGCGTCGTAGAAGTCGCCGCCGAGCAGGGCGCGGCGGCGGCCCGGGCGGTAGCGCCGGGTGAAGGAGAGGCCCGCGCCGTCGAGCAGCGGGGTGGGCAGCAGGTGGCGTTGGAGCCGGGCGTTCTCCTGGCCGCGCAGTTCGGCCTCGACGAGGCGGCGCTGCGACTCGTCGGCGCGCTTGCGCTCGACGGCGTAGCGCAGGGCGCGGCCCAGCAGCGGGCCGTCCGTCGCGTGCTTGATCAGGAAGTCCTGGGCGCCCGCGGCGACGGCGGCCGCGCCCAGTTCGGCGCCGGCCGCGTCGGTGAGCACCACGACCGCGGTGTGCGGGGCGCGGCGGAGCAGTTCGTGCAGGCCTTCGAGGCCGTCGGAGTCGTCGGACGGGTGCGGCAGGTCGGCGGGGGCGGCGAGGTCGAGCAGCACGCAGCTGAACTCGCTGCCGCGGGAGCGCCCGCGCCGGGTGCCGGACGGGGACACGGCGAGCAGTTCGGTGGCCTGTTCCAGCCCGCGGGCCCAGTGGATCTCGATCGAGGTGCCGCTGTCGGCGACCGCCGCCTTGATCAGCTGGGCGTCGGAGGCGTCGTCCTCGATCACCAGCAGTTTGAGCGGAGCGGTGCTGCTGGCGGCCACCGCGGCGGGGGCGTCGGCGGGGGCCGAGGTGTGTCCGGTCTGGTGCCGGGGGTGCGGTATCGGGGGAGCGGCCGTCACCGGGCCGGCCGACGTCGGGCCGGTCAGGGCCGGGCGGTTGCGGGCATGGTCAACGGGGGCGCCGGCCTGGGCGCCCGACAGGCTCGTGGCACCAGGTGCCCGCCCGTCTCCCGTTGCGGGCATCGGTGGTTCCTCCCTTTCCCCGAGTGCGTAACGGTCAACGCCCGTCCGCAGTGCCCGCCTGGCACCGTGCGCCGGGGAACTTCTCGCGACCATAACGTGATCTCCGGGGATTTCTCTGGCGGACCGGCGCCGTTGTGGTTTTTGCCACGCCGGTGGCGGTGCGGTGATCTGACTCGGACGACGGCTGGGATCCCCGCGTCGGCGGGGAAGGAAGGGGGGCGGGCGAGGGTGACGCGGATCACCCTGGTCGAGGGTGACGTCGGGGGCCGCAGGTGGACGCCGTGGCGCCGGGCGGCGACGGCGCACGGGCGGGTCGTCCGGCGGCGTCCATCGTGACGTGATGGGGCGTCAACACGCCAGTGGTATTCGATAACTCGTTCGAGTGAATGCGGCGAGTCGCTCACCCGCACCGGCCCCGGTCCGTGCCGGGCCGGCGGCTCCGGCCGCGCGACCGCTACGGCGCGAGCGCGCTCCAGGGCACCGTGACCTCGCCCTGCCGCCACCGCCCGCGCGCGTCCACCAGCGGCCAGTCGCCCGCCAGCGCCGTGCAGGCCGCCACCCAGCGCTGCCGCGCCCCGAACGCCCCGTACGGCGCGGCCGCCGCCCAGGCCCGGTCGAAGTCGGCCAGGAAGGCGTGCACCGGTCGGCCCGGCACGTTGTGGTGGATCAGCGCCTTCGGCAGCCGTTCGGCCAGGTCGGAGGGCTGGCCGAGGCCGCCCAGCCGGGCCGCGAAGGTCACCGTCCGGGGCCCCTCCGGGCCGAGCGCGACCCAGACGTGCCGCCGTCCGATCTCGTCGCAGGTGCCCTCCACCAGCAGCCCGTCCGGGGCCAGCCGGGCGCAGAGCCGCTCCCAGACCCCGGCCACCGCCGACTCGTCGTACTGCCGCAGCACGTTGGCGGCCCGGATCAGCTGGGCCGGCGCGCCGCCGTCCAGCGGAACCTCGAAGCCGCCGCGCCGGAAGGTCAGCAGTGGCGGTTCGGCGTACGGCAGCGCGGCCGCGACCCGCTCCGGCTCGATCTCGATCCCGACCACCCGGACGTCCGGGCGCACCGTGCGCAGCCGCCCGGCCAGTTCGACGGCCGTCCACGGCGCGGCGCCGTAGCCGAGGTCGACCGCCACCGGCGGGCGGCCACCGGCGCGCAGCGTGCGGCCGAGGGTGTGGGCGATCCAGCGGTCCATCCGCCGCAGCCGATTGGTGTTGGTGGTGCCCCGGGTGACCGTCCCCACCGGCCGTCCGGTCCGCCCACGGGCGGGTGCGGTCGCGGAGTCGAAGGAGGCAGCCATGCCTGGAAGGGTAGTCGGGTCCGCGTCGGCACCGCTGTGACCTGGGGCGTCACCCCGTCCGGCATCTCGTCCGCCGGACCGGGAATGCCGGACGCGGGCCGGGTGGTTGGCAGTCTGGTGGTGATGTGTGCCCGGGACGGGGCAGCGCACACCGGACAGCGGGCGGCCCGTGCGCGGGCCGTCGAGACGGGCCGCACAGAGGAGGCTTCAGCCAGGTGATCCAGCACCCCGTCCGTTCGGTACGCCGTGCCCAGCCCGCCGCGCCCGCGCGGGGCCGGCTCCAGTCGCTCGTCCCGGGCCGCCGCCGCCCGCGCCGGATAGCGATGCTGAGTGTCCACACCTCGCCGCTGCACCAGCCCGGCACGGGGGACGCCGGCGGGATGAACGTCTACATCGTCGAGCTGGCCAAGCGCCTGGCCGCGCTCAACATCGAGGTCGAGGTGTTCACCCGGGCGATCTGCTCGGACGACGCCCCCACCGTCGAGCTGGCCCCCGGCGTGCTGGTCCGGCACGTCACCGCCGGCCCGTACGAGGGCCTGCTGAAGGAGGACCTGCCCGCCCAGCTGTGCGCCTTCACCCACGGGGTGCTGCGGACGGAGGCGGGCCACCGCCCCGGCCACTACGACCTGGTGCACTCGCACTACTGGCTCTCCGGGCAGGTCGGCTGGCTGGCCGCGCAGCGCTGGGGGGTGCCGCTGGTGCACACCATGCACACCATGGCGAAGGTGAAGAACGCCGCGCTGGCCGAGGGTGACACGCCCGAGCCCGCGGCCCGGGTGATCGGCGAGACCCAGGTGGTCGAGGCGGCCGACCGGCTGATCGCCAACACCACCGAGGAGGCCGCCGAGCTGGCGCTGCACTACGCCGCCCGGCCGGACCAGCTGGCCGTCGTCCACCCCGGCGTCAACCTGGACGTCTTCCGCCCCGGCGGGGCGTCGGCGCGGGCCGCCGCCCGGGCCCGGCTGGGCCTGCCGCAGGACGCCGCGGTGCTGCTCTTCGCGGGCCGGATCCAGCCGCTGAAGGCCCCGGACGTGCTGCTGCGGGCGGTCGCCGAGCTGCTGGCGCGCCGCCCGGGGCTGCGCGAGCACCTGCTGGTGCCGGTGGTCGGCGGTCCGTCCGGCACCGGACTAGCCCGGCCGGAGAGCCTGCACAAGCTCGCCGCCCAGCTGGGCATCGGCGACGTGGTGCGGTTCCACCCGCCGGTCGGCCAGGCCGAGCTCGCGCAGTGGTACCACGCGGCGACGGCGCTGGTGATGCCCTCGTACAGCGAGTCCTTCGGGCTGGTCGCGCTGGAGGCGCAGGCCTGCGGCACCCCGGTGGTGGCGGCCTCGGTCGGCGGCCTGCCGGTCGCGGTGCGGGACGGCGAGACGGGCACGCTGGTGCACGGCCACGACCCGGCGGCCTGGGCGCACGCGCTGGAGCCGTACGTCACCGACCGGGGCCTGGTCGCCCGGCGCGGCGCGGCGGCGGCCCGGCACGCGGCCGGCTTCGGCTGGGACACCGCCGCGGCCGGCACCGCCGAGGTGTACGCCGGCAGCCTGGCCCGCCCGGCCGGCCGCTTGGCCGCCGCCCGGCGGCGGCTGGCCTGACCGCGGCCTGACCGCGGCCGGACCGCTTCCTGACCACGAGCCGACTGCGGCCCGACTGCGGCGGCCGGGGGCACGCACCGCTGGTGCGCGCCCCCGGTACCGCCGAGTAACGTCACCCCCATGGCAATCCGCACCAAGGACGAGGCCCTGACCCTCCTGCGCACCGCCCTGGACGACGCCGGAGCGGCCTGGGAGCCCGCCGCCACCGACCCGTACACGCTGGTGGTGGCGCTCCCGGGCACCCGCAAGCTGAGCACCGCCTGCGCGCTGCGGGTCGGCGACCACACCCTGTCGGTGAACGCCTTCGTGATCCGCCGACCGGACGAGAACCACGAGGCCGTCTACCGCTGGCTGCTGGAGCGCAACACCCGGCTGTACGGCGTCGCGTACGCGATCGACCCGCTCGGCGACGTCTACCTGGCCGGCCGCCTGCCCCTGGAGGCGCTCACCCCGGACGCCGTGGACCGGCTGCTCGGGACGGTGCTGGAGAACGCCGACGAGCCGTTCAACACCCTGCTGGAGCTGGGCTTCGCCTCGGCGATCCGGCGCGAGTGGGAGTGGCGGACCAAGCGCGGGGAGTCCACCCGCAACCTGGCCGCCTTCGCCCACCTGGCCGCCCCGGCGGCCGACTGACCCGGCAGCGGGGCCGGCGCCCTCAGATGCCCGCCGGAGCCTTCTTCTCCGCGGCGGGCTCCGTCACCTCGGGCCCCGGCACCTCGGCCCCCGGCACCTCCGTCACCGGGACCTCCGTCACCGGCACCTCCGTCACCGCGACCTCCGGCACCGCCCCGGCGCGGCCCGCCGTCGCGTCCGTGCGCCGCCCGAGCACCACGTGCCCGGCCGCCGCGACCGTGCCGCAGACCCCGCACACGATCCAGAGCACCGCGGAGCCGGCGTGCTGCAGCAGCAGACCGCCGATCGCCGGGCCGAGGAACGAGGCGAGCGACCAGGAGAGCGAGTAGACGCCCTGGTAGCGGCCGCGCGCGTGGGTCGGCGCCAGTTCGGCGACCAGTCCCATGATGGTCGGCGCGTTCAGGACCTCGCCGACCGTCCAGACCGCCACCGAGAGGGCGAACAGCCACGCGGACGACCCGGCCAGCGCCGCCAGCCCGAAGCCCCAGCCCGTGATCAGGCAGCTGGCTATCAGCATGGCGGTCCGGGAGCGGGCCTCCATCCACCGGGTGAGCGGGATCTGGAGCACCACGATCAGCAGCCCGTTCAGGCCGATGACCAGCCCGTACTCGGTGGAGCTGATGCCCGCGGCACCCATGTCGACGGCCAGGGTGGTGCTGCCCTGCTGGAGGATCAGGGCGAGCAGCAGGTTGAGCCCGACGACGGCCATGAACCGCCCGTCCCGGAACACCGCGCCGAGGCCGACCGTCGCTTCGTCCGTCCCCTTCCCGTGCTGCGGCGAGTCCTGCGGCTTGGTCTCGGGGATCCGGATGAAGATCACCACCGCGCACACCAGCGTGGAGAGCGCGTCGAGCAGGAAGAGCGTGAGGTAGCCGTGGGTGGCGATCAGGCCGGCCACGGCGGCGGAGAGGCCGAAGCCGATGTTGATCGCCCAGTAGTTCAGCGAGTACGCGCGGACCCGGTCCTCGGCCGGGACGAGGTCGGCGATGATCGCCGAGGTCGCGGGCCGGGTGGCGTTGTTGCAGAGGCCGACCAGGAAGGCCACCGTGGCGATCGCCACCTGGCCGTCCGTGAAGCCGAGTACGGCGGTGAACAGTGCGGTGCCGAGCTGGGCGGCGACCAGGGTCGGGCGCCGGCCGATCCGGTCGGTCAGCACGCCGGCGCCGATCGCGGCGACCGCCGAGCCGAGGCCGTAGAGGGAGGCCACCAGGCCCGCGTAGGAGGCCGAGTACCCCCGGTTGGTGGTCAGGTAGAGCGCGAGGAAGGTGAGCACGAAAGCGCCCAGCTTGTTCACCAGCGTGCTCACCCAGAGCCACCAGAACTCCCGTGGCAGCCCGCCCACCGTCTCCTGTATCAGCTTTCGGATCCGGGGGTTGGTGAACAGGGCGACGGGCATGTGGGGGGCTCCCGGGGCAGGCGTCCGCCGAGCGGCACGGGCAGGTCCGGTCAGCCGACGTATGTAAGTGTCAGATAGGCGGTGCACACATTACACATCTGTCGTAGGTCCGGACCAGCGCTTTTCCTGCCTCCACTAAGCTGGGGGCCATGGCTGACACGACGTACCGACTCATCCTGCTCCGCCACGGCGAGAGCCAGTGGAACCAGAAGAACCTGTTCACCGGTTGGGTCGACGTCGACCTCAACGAGAAGGGCGAGAAGGAGGCCGCGCGCGGTGGCGAGCTCCTGGCCGCCGAGGGCCTGTTCCCGGACGTGCTGCACACCTCGCTGCTCCGCCGTGCGATCCGCACCTCGCAGATCGCCCTGGACAAGGCCGACCGCCACTGGATCCCGGTCAGCCGCAGCTGGCGCCTGAACGAGCGACACTACGGTGCGCTCCAGGGCAAGGACAAGGCCCAGACCCTGGCCGAGTTCGGCGAGGAGCAGTTCCAGCTGTGGCGCCGCTCGTACGACACCCCGCCGCCGGTGCTGGCCGATGACGCCGAGTACTCGCAGGCCGGTGACGCCCGCTACGCGGACATCCCGAGCGAGCTGCGTCCGCGCACCGAGTGCCTGAAGGACGTCGTCGACCGGATGCTCCCGTACTGGTACGACGCCATCGTCCCGGACCTCGCCGCCGGCAAGACCGTCCTGGTCACCGCCCACGGCAACAGCCTGCGCGCGCTGGTCAAGCACCTCGACGGCATCTCCGACGAGGCCATCGCGGGCCTGAACATCCCGACCGGCATCCCGCTCGTGTACGAGCTCGACGCCGACTTCAAGCCCGTCACCAAGGGCGGCCGCTACCTCGACGCCGACGCTGCCGCCGCGGCCATCGAGGCGGTCAAGAACCAGGGCAAGAAGTAACCCGCCTGGCGAAACGGCCCCGCCTCCCGGTTCGCCGGGGGCGGGGCCTTCGTCGTTCAACCGGCCTGTGCGGAAGTCGAGTTGAGTCCGGATTCGGCGGCCGGATCCGGGCTCGTCCCAATAGTGGTTCAGACCATTGACGGGTGGCGGAGTCCGCTCCTACGGTGAGGGCGCCGGACTGCCGCAGGCATGCCAAGGATCTCCCCGTCCCGGCCGCCGCACCCCCACGCGCGCGCGTCTGCGTCCCGGCGCACTCTCCATCCACCCCCACGGAGGAGCATCATGCGCACACGTCACATCGTCGGGGCGGTGGTCGCCGCCCTCGCGGTGCCGCTCACCCTCGCCGTCCCGGCGCAGTCCCACGGGTACATCTCGACGCCGCCCAGCAGGGCCGCGCTCTGCGGAGCGGGCGGGGTGTCGTGGGACTGCGGCGACATCCAGTGGGAGCCGCAGAGCGTCGAGGGCCCCAAGGGCTTCCCGAACGCCGGGCCCGCCGACGGCACCATCTGCGCCGGCGGCAACTCCCGCTTCGCCGAGCTGGACGACCCGCACGGCGGCGCCTGGCCGACCACCGCGGTGACGGCGGGGCAACAGCTCACCTTCACCTGGACGTTCACCGCCCGGCACGCGACCACCGACTTCCGCTACTACCTGACCAAGCCGGGCTACGACGCGAGCCAGCCGGTCACCCGGGACAGCCTGGACCTGACGCCCTTCCTGATCGCCCCGTACGGCGGGAAGCAGGTGCCCAGCACGCTCAGCCACACCGCGACCGTCCCGAGCGGGCGCACCGGCCACCAGGTCGTGGTCGCGGTCTGGACGATCGCCGACACCGGGAACGCCTTCTACTCCTGCACCGACGTCCAGTTCTGACGCCCGGGGCGGCACGGTGACGCCGTGCCGCGGACGCGCGGCACCAGGACGCGCAACGAGGTGCACGGCCGACGGAAGGCCGTGCACCTCGGGAACTCCTCGGCGGCGGACCGCTCAGTGGCCGCCGCAGCAGCCGCCGTCCGCGCCGCCGCACTGGCAGGGCGCGCCGGACTGGCAGCCGCAGCCGCAGCCGGGGCCGCAGCCGCAGCCGGCCGCGAGGACGGGCAGGAGCTTCGGGGTGGGCGGCTCGACGGTTTCGTGGGCGCGTGCCGGTCGGGTGGGGTTGGCCTTCATCGAGCTGTTCCCTCCTAGTGACGGGCACAGTCCTGTGCCCCCAACGTCGAGTGAAGCCGCCGATCGGAGGGAGCGTCAACAGGCGCGCAGTGGTGGGATGTACGGGGCGTCGTGCGCCCCCACCACCCCTGTCGCAGGTTTACTCACCCCGCGGGGGGAGCGGCCGCCCCTTGAAGCCCCGAGCCCCGAGCCCCGAGCCCCGAGCCCCGAGCCCCGAGCTTGAGCCTGAGCCCCGAGACGCCGAGCCCCGAGGCGGCCGCACCGCACCCGCACGAGGTCACTCCGCCGCCGCGGCCTCCGAGGCGGCCACGAACTCGGCCACGTGCTCGCCCGTCACCAGGTACACCACGCGCTTGGCGACCGACACCGCGTGGTCCGCGAAGCGCTCGTAGTAGCGGCCGACCAGGGTGATGTCGACGGCGGTCTCGATGCCGTGGTGCCAGCGGTCGTCGATCAGGTGCGACAGCAGCTCGCGGTGCAGGGAGTCGATGGCGTCGTCGTCCTGCTCCAGCTCCAGGGCCTTGTCGACGTCCTTGGTGGCGATCACCAGGCCGGTCTTGGCCACCAGGCGCTGGGCGAGCTGGCCCATCTCCAGGACGGTGGAGTGCAGGTCGCCGGGCACGGCGGAGTCGGGGTAGCGCATCCGCGCGACCTTGGCGACGTGCCGGGCGAGGTCGCCGCAGCGCTCCAGGTCGGAGCTCATCCGCAGCGAGGTGACGACGATGCGCAGGTCGGTGGCGACCGGCTGCTGGCGGGCGAGCAGGTCGATCGCGCGGTTCTCCAGCTCGTGGTGGAGGTCGTTGATCTTCTCGTCGGCGGCGATCACGCTCTCCGCCAGCGCCAGGTCCGCGTCCAGGAGTGCGGTGGTGGCCCGGCCCAGGGCCGAGCCGACCAGTCGGGCCATCTCGACCAGGCTGTCGCCGATCGCATCGAGTTCCTCGTGGTACGCGTCGCGCATGCTCTCTCCTCAGTAGCTGTGTCGGTGGCGGTGCCGACCGGCCGGCCCGTCCGACGATCGTCTTGTCGTCCGGGTGACCGCTGCTGGTGGCGCGAATCGTACGCGCACACCTGAGACGGCGGCCGGTGGTTCGGCCCGCCGCCCACTCCCACACGGGCTGCATGGCCAACTCTGGGCCGTCCGGGCGACGATGCACGGCCGGTGTGGTGAATCAGCGGCCACGTGAAGGTGAATTCTCGGCAACGCGTGGCCGATGCCTTGATCGGGCCCTTGGGGAGTGGCCTGGCCGTGCGCTTACGCTGGCCACATGGACGTGAACGTGGCCGCCGCCGCTGCCTGCGCCATAGCCGGGCTCGGCGTCGGCCTCACGGCCTCCATCGCCTTCCGTTGGAGCGAGCGCGAGCAGGCCAGGGGCAGGTACGGCGGCACCAGCAGCAGACACCACGGTCGGCACCAGGGCTTGGGCGCCGGCACCCCGGAGCCCCCGCTGCCGCCGGGGGTGGACACCGTCCTCTCCGTCCTCCGCTCCTGCGCGATCGTGCTGGGCGAGGGCGACGAGGTGGTCAAGGCCAGCTCCGCGGCGTACGCGATGGGACTGGTGCGCGGCGGCGCGGTCGCCGTGGACCAGATGCTCTCGCTGGCGCGTGCCACCCGCCGGGACGGCGAGATCCGCCAGGTCGAGCTGGAGGTGCCCCGCCCCGGCGTGGCCCGTGCGGGCGAGCCGCTCGCGGTCTCCGTCCGGGTCGCCCCGCTGGGCTCCCGGCTGGTGCTGGTGCTGGTCGAGGACCAGACCGAGCGCCGCCGGGTGGAGGCGGTCCGCCGGGACTTCGTGGCCAACGTCAGCCACGAGCTGAAGACCCCGGTGGGCGCCCTGTCGCTGCTCTCCGAGGCGGTCGCCGACGCGTCCGACGACCCGGAGGCGGTGCAGCGCTTCGCCGGCCGGATGCAGATCGAGGCGACCAGGCTGGCCAGCCTGGTCCAGGAGATCATCGACCTCTCCCGGGTGCAGGACGACCGGCTGATGGTGGATCCGGAGCCCGTCGCGGTGGACGAGCTGATCGCCGAGGCGATCGACCGCTGCCGCCAGCAGGCCGCCGCCAAGCAGATCCTGATCACGGCCGGCGGCATCGCCGGGCTCTACCTGCACGGCAACCGCGGCCAGCTCGCCGCGGCGCTCGGCAACCTGGTCGAGAACGCCGTCAACTACAGTCCTCCCCGTACCCGGGTGGCGATCGCCACCCGCCGGATCTCCAGCGCCGCGGCGCTCGGGGAGGCGGACGGCGAGCTGATCGAGATCTCGGTCACCGACCAGGGCATCGGCATCTCGGAGAAGGACCGCGAGCGGGTCTTCGAGCGCTTCTACCGGGTCGATCCGGCCCGCTCCCGGGCGACCGGCGGAACCGGCCTCGGCCTGTCCATCGTCAAGCACGTCGCCGCCTCGCACGGCGGCACGGTCTCGGTGTGGAGCGTCGAGGGCCAGGGTTCGACCTTCACCATCCGCCTGCCCGCCGGGCAGGCGCCCGAGGCCGAGGACGGCGACGACCTCGACGACACCGGCGACCTCGGCACCCGCGGTGCCACCGGCGGCCGTGGCGCCGCCGCCTCGCCCACCAGAACCCTCACCACGGACCGGACGGCCACCACAGGCCGCACGGACCGTCCGCTCCCCACGGGGGAGCGGGAACACCCCCTGTCAGACGCAACCCCCCAGCTTGCCCCGGAGGCCTGATCGTGACCCGAGTACTGGTGGTCGAGGACGAGGAGTCGTTCAGCGACGCCCTGTCGTACATGCTCCGCAAGGAGGGCTTCGAGGTGGCCGTCGCCGCCACCGGCCCCGACGCCCTGGAGCAGTTCGAGCGCAACGGCGCCGACCTCGTCCTGCTCGACCTGATGCTGCCGGGCCTGCCGGGCACCGAGGTCTGCCGTCAGCTGCGGGTGCGTTCCAACGTGCCGGTGATCATGGTCACCGCCAAGGACAGCGAGATCGACAAGGTGGTCGGTCTGGAAATAGGTGCGGACGACTACGTCACCAAGCCCTACTCCACCCGTGAGCTGGTCGCCCGGATCCGGGCGGTGCTGCGCCGCCGCGGCGAGGACGGCGGTGCCGGCGAGAACGGCGGCGGCCCGGGCGCCCTGGAGGCGGGCCCGGTCCGGATGGACGTCGACCGGCACGTGGTGACCGTGGACGGCGCCAAGGTCGACCTCCCGCTGAAGGAGTTCGACCTGCTGGAGATGCTGCTGCGCAACGCGGGCCGGGTGCTCACCCGCATGCAGCTGATCGACCGGGTGTGGGGCGCGGACTACGTCGGCGACACCAAGACCCTGGACGTCCACGTGAAGCGCCTGCGGGCCAAGATCGAGCCGGACCCGGGCGCCCCGCGCTACCTGGTCACGGTCCGCGGCCTGGGCTACAAGTTCGAGCCGTAAACCGCGGGCGCGGACAGACGCGGAAGGCCCCCGCCGGCAGTCGCCGGAGGGGGCCTTCGCGTTGGTGTCCGGCAGGCCCGGGAGGGCCCGCCGGACACCATGTGGTGCGTCAGTGGGCGCCGGCGGACTGGGTGGCACCCGGGGTGGCGGCACCGGACGGCGTGGCCGCACCGGTGGTGGCCGGGGCGGCCGGGGTGGTGGTGCCGGCGGCCGGGGTGGTCGCGGCGGCGGTGGCGCCCTTGGTGGGCACGGCCGCCGGGGCCGACGTCGGGCCGAAGCCCTTGTAGAGGCCCTTGTTCGGGCTCACGCCGGCCTGGGCGTCGACCTTCTGGCCGTCCTTGAAGGTGAACGAGGTGGGGACGAAGCCGCCGACCTGGACGCCGACCGAGGCGACCTTGGCGGACGGGTTGCCCTCGCCACCGATCGCCACGGCGCCGCCGGCCGGGACGACGATGGTGGACAGCGGGGCGCCCGCGGCGTCGGAGAACGCGGCGGTGGCACCGTTGCCGACGGTGACGGACTGCAGCTCCGCCGGGGTGCTGCCCGTGTTGGCGATGTTGACGGTCACGTTGGCGGGACCGTTGTGCTCGCCCGAGGACTCGTCCCCGGTGACGACCACGATGTTGTTCAGCCGAAGGTTCGTTCCGAGGGTTGCCGCCGCGTTGTCGGGCTTGACCTGCAGCGTGTCCGGCGTGTTGCCGGCGGCGCAGGACGACAGCGAGGCGATGGCGATGGCGGCGATGGCGGCGATGCTGCCGCGTCGAAGGCTGCGGCTCACGGCGGCGGCTTCTCCTAAGTCAACGTGTCGATAGGTCAGGTCTCAGATTATCGACCTCACTTATGCGCTCCTCACGGGGTGGTCCCCGTGTCGCACTCCCGGGGTTCGCGGGGCGGCCGTCCGGCCGCACTTGTGGCGTGTCCGGGTCACTCTCGGGACAAGCTTCGACCAAGATCGAATAACGATGCGGATACGGCCCGATAAACGGTGAAAACCCAAGATCCAATCATGGTTTCCAGGGTGTTGCGCAAGGTTTCGCCGAACGCCGGAACCGCCTCCGACCTGCGGGAAGCCTCCCTCGAACACCGGTCGCAGCACGTCATGGGGGTCCTTGTCAAGCCCCGAGACCGGCCCTGACCTGCGAAAACGCCCTTCGGGTGCGCTGAAAAGCGTGTTATTCTGGAAAGCCACGGAAGGGGTCCTGTCACATGACGTTCAAGGTTGGCGACACGGTGGTCTACCCCCATCACGGGGCCGCGCTGATCGAGGCCATCGAAATTCGCCAGATCAAAGGTGTGGACAAGACCTACCTGGTGCTCAAGGTGCAGCAGGGAGACCTGACGCTCCGCGTGCCCGCTGAGAACGCGGAGTTCGTCGGCGTGCGCGATGTAGTCGGCCAGGAGGGTCTGGACCGGGTCTTCGAGGTGCTGCGCGCACCGTACACCGAAGAGCCGACCAACTGGTCCCGTCGCTACAAGGCGAACCTGGAGAAGCTCGCCTCTGGTGACGTTATCAAGGTCGCCGAGGTTGTGCGCGACCTCTGGCGCCGTGAGCGCGAGCGCGGCCTCTCGGCCGGCGAGAAGCGGATGCTCGCGAAGGCGCGCCAGATCCTCGTCAGCGAGCTCGCGCTGGCGGAGAACACCAACGAGGACAAGGCGGAGACGCTGCTCGACGAGGTGCTGGCCTCGTAGCGCAGTCGGGCTGCCGCCCACCGCTCACAGCGCCCGGTGTCGGCGCGCCGCTCCCAGGACGAAGCGTCCCGGGGTGGTGCAGTGGCACTTCGGGCGCTGAGGCGTGTCCGGACGACGCCCCCGAGCCGGTCCAGGCCCGGCAAGACCGTTTTCCGTCCTGCAAGACCGATTCTGCGGGATTGTGCGGCGGACGGTTGGACCGTAATTCTTCGGAAGGGGCCCGTAGCGCCCGCCGGGCACGCCAAGGCCATACCCACTTCTCCGAAGGAGTGAAACCTGAACGCCTCAGCAGCAGTCGCAGCAGCAGTGGTGCCCGCCGCCGGACGCGGTGAGCGGCTGGGACCCGGTGCCCCGAAGGCCCTGCGGGAACTGGGCGGCGTGCCGCTCCTGGTGCACGCCGTGCGGGCGCTGGCCCGCAGTCGGGCGGTCGGCCTGGTCGTGGTCGCCGCGCCCGCCGACGGGGTGGCCGAGGTGGTCGCCCTGCTGGACAGCCACGGGCTGGACGGCAAGGACATCCGGGTGGTCGCCGGCGGCGCCACCCGCCAGGAGTCGGTCCGGCTCGGCCTGGCCGCGATCCCGGCCGAGGTGGAGATCGTCCTGGTGCACGACGCGGCCCGCCCGCTCGTCCCGGTCGAGGTGGTGGACGCGGTGGCGGCCGCCGTCCGGGCCGGGGCCGGGGCGGTGGTGCCCGCGGTGCCGCTGGCCGACACGGTGAAGCGGGTCGAGCCGAGCCCGGGCCGCCCCGAGCCGGTGCTCGACACGCCCGACCGGGCCACCCTGCGCGCGGTCCAGACCCCGCAGGGCTTCGACCGGGCCACTCTGGTCGGGGTGCACGCCAAGGCGCTGGCCGAGGAGGCCGCGGGCGCCGACGGCGCGCCGCCGGTCACCGACGACGCGGGCCTGGTGGAGCGCTACGGCGGCCAGGTCGTCGTGGTGCCCGGCCACGAGGAGGCGTTCAAGGTCACCCGTCCACTGGACCTCGTGCTCGCCGAGGCCGTACTCGCCCGCCGGAGGGCCGCCGATGCCTACTGACCCGCTGACGCCCGCCGACCAGGCCCCGGCCCCCGTGCTGCCGCGCGTGGGCATCGGCACCGACGTGCACGCCTTCGAGGCCGGCCGCCCGCTCTGGGTGGCCGGACTGGAGTGGCCGGACGCCGGGGTCGGGCTCTCCGGGCACTCGGACGCCGACGTCGCCGCGCACGCGGCCTGCGACGCGCTGTTCTCGGCCGCCGGGATCGGCGACCTGGGCGCGCACTTCGGCACCGACCGGCCGGAGTGGGCCGGCGCCTCCGGGGTGAAGCTGCTCGGTGAGGCGGCCCGGCTGGTGCGCGCGGAGGGCTTCGAGATCGGCAACATCGCGGTCCAGGTGGTCGGCGTCCGGCCGAAGATCGGCAAGCGGCGGGCCGAGGCGCAGGCCGCGCTGTCGGCCGCGGCCGGTGCGCCGGTGTCGGTGTCCGGCACCACCACGGACGGCCTGGGCCTGACCGGCCGGGCCGAGGGGCTGGCCGCGATCGCCACGGCCCTGGTGTACGAACGGCGTTGAGCCGGGCGCGGTCAGCAGGGCCGGAATAGACGGGCCCTGACGAGTGTTCACCCGGCGTGGCGGTGGATCGGTCGGTAGTGTGCGGTTCCGGGCCCGGGCGGGGCTTCCCCTCGGGCCGTACCGCCGACGATGAGAAGAGGTTCTCGATGGGCGTCGAACTCTCTGGCCCCGCCAAGGAATTGCTCGACCGCAAGAGTTTCGCCGTGGTGTCCACGATCCAGCCCGACGGCAGCCCCCAGTCCTCGGTCGTCTGGGTCACGCGGGACGGCGACGACATCCTGTTCTCCACCGTCCAGGGCCGCCGCAAGCACCTCAATCTGGTGCGGGACCCGCGCATCTCGCTCGTGGTCAACCCGCCGGAGAACCCGTACGAGTACGTCGAGGTGCGCGGCTCGGCGACGATGACCACCGAGGGCGGCCGGGAGCTGATCAACGAACTGTCCCGCAAGTACCGCGGCGAGGAGTACGGGTTCGACGGCCCGGACGACGTCCGGGTGGTCGTCCGGCTCAGCCCGCGCAAGGTGGTCGGCAACATCTGACCGGCCCGCGCGGCCCGTGGTTCCCCGGGAGTGGGGCATATCATTCCCGGGGAATGTCGCGGGGCACCCCCTCCTGCCCACTACGCTTGACGCTGTGAGCATTCGCCTGTACGACACCAGCACCCGCCAGGTACGCGACTTCGTCCCGCTTGTACCGGGTTGTGTCTCGATCTACCTGTGCGGCGCTACCGTCCAGTCGGCGCCTCATATCGGGCACATCCGGTCCGGTCTCAACTTCGACATCATGCAGCGGTGGTTCGCCTACCGCGGCTACCAGGTCACCTTCGCCCGGAACGTCACCGACATCGACGACAAGGTGATCGCCAAGGAGCGCGAGTTCGGCATCCCGTGGTGGCAGATCGCCTACGAGAACGAGCGGGCGTTCAACGACGGTTACACCGCGCTCGGCTGCCTGCCGCCGACCGTCGAGCCGCGGGCCACCGGGCACATCCCCGAGATGGTCGAGATGATGCGGGGGCTCATCGAGAAGGGCCACGCCTACGCGGCCGACGGCAACGTCTACTTCGACGTGAAGTCGTACCCGGACTACCTCGCGCTCTCCAACCAGAAGCTGGCCGACCTGCGCCAGCCCGAGGGCGAGGGCGAGACCGGCAAGCGGGACCAGCGCGACTTCGCGATGTGGAAGGCCGCCAAGCCGGGCGAGCCGAGCTGGGAGACCCCGTGGGGCCGTGGCCGGCCGGGCTGGCACCTGGAGTGCTCGGCGATGGTCCACAAGTACCTCGGCCCGGCCTTCGACATCCACGGCGGCGGGCTGGACCTGATCTTCCCGCACCACGAGAACGAGATCGCCCAGTCCAAGGCCTACGGCGACGCCTTCGCCAGCTTCTGGGTGCACAACGCCTGGGTCACCATGGCCGGCGAGAAGATGAGCAAGTCGCTGGGCAACTCGGTGCTGGTCTCCGAGATGGTCCAGCGCTGGCGTCCGATCGTGCTCCGCTACTACCTCGGCACCCCGCACTACCGCTCGATGATCGAGTACAGCGAGGACGCCCTGCGCGAGGCCGAGGCCGGGTTCGGCCGGATCGAGGGCTTCATCCAGCGCACCGTCGAGCGCTGCGGGGCGGTCGACGCCGCCCCCGAGGTGCCGCCGGCCTTCGCCGAGGCGATGGACGACGACCTGGGCGTTCCGCAGGCGCTCGCCGTCGTGCACACCGCCGTCCGCCAGGGCAACAGCGCCCTGAACGCGGACGACAAGGAGAACGCGGTGGCGCGTCTGGCCGAGGTCCGTGCGATGCTCGGAGTGCTGGGTCTCGACCCGCTCGCCCCGCAGTGGGCAGGGTCGGAGCGCGGCGAGCCTGGGACAATGAAGAGCATGCACGGTGTGGTCGACTCGCTGGTCCGCCTGGTCCTGGACCAGCGGCAGGCGGCGCGTCAGCGCAAGGACTTCGCCACCGCGGACGCCATCCGCGACCAGCTCGGCCTGGCCGGGCTGGTGATCGAGGACACCCCGTCCGGCCCGCGCTGGACGATCAACAGCCAGTAACCCCATCTGACGATCGGGGTGAGGGTGGGCCGTACCGGACCGGTGCGGCCCTCCCGCATGACGTAGCGCATGCAGTCGGCCGCCGCCGGACAGAACGGGGCGGCCGGGCATGCCGGACAGACAGGAAGTACAGCCATGGCCGGCAACAGCCAGCGCAGGAACCGCCGCAACCCCGGGTCGAAGAAGGGCGCGTCTGTCGGTACCGGCGGCCACAGCCGGAAGGCGCTCCAGGGCAAGGGCCCGACCCCGCCCGGAGCGGAGCGCAAGGGCCACCCGAAGCAGCGCGCCGCCAACGCCGCGGTCAAGCGCGAGCGGGACGCCAAGGCCCGCGCCGGCATGCGCCGCGCCGGCGGCGCCGGTCGCGGCGGCCGGGGCGGCGCGGGCAGCGCCGAGCTCGTCTTCGGCCGCAACTCGGTCGTCGAGGCCCTTCAGGGCGGCGTCCCGGCCACCGCGCTGTACGTCCAGCAGTTCGTCGACACCGACGACCGCGTCCGCGAGGCCTTCCAGGCCGCCAACGACCGCGGCATCCCGCTGATGGAGGCCCCGCGCCCGCAGCTGGACCAGATGACCGGCGGGCTCAACCACCAGGGCCTCGTGCTCCAGGTGCCGCCGTACGAGTACGCGCACCCCGACGACCTGCTGGTTGAGGCCTCCGACTCGGGCCAGGACGCGCTGATCATCGCGCTGGACGGCGTCACCGACTCGCGCAACCTCGGCGCCGTGGTCCGCTCCGCCGCCGCCTTCGGCGCGCACGGCGTGGTCATCCCCGAGCGCCGCGCGGCCGGTATGACCGCCGGCGCCTGGAAGACCTCCTCCGGCGCCGCCGCCCGTCTGCCCGTCGCCCGGGCCACCAACCTCACCCGCACCCTGGAGGCCTACCAGAAGGCCGGTCTCATGGTGGTCGGCCTGGCCGCCGACGGCGAGGCCGAGCTGGGCGACCTGGAGCTGCTGACCGGCCCGGTGGTGATCGTCGCGGGCAGCGAGGGCAAGGGTCTGTCCCGGCTGGTCTCGGAGACCTGCGACATGCGGGTGCGGATCCCGATGTCCGGGCTGACCGAGTCGCTGAACGCCGGTGTCGCGGCGGGCATCGTGCTCTACGAGGCCGCGCGACTGCGCGCCAAGCGCTGAGCACAGCCGGTGTGCGGGGCGCAGGGGAACTTCTGAATTCTCCGCAATCCGAGTGAAAAGCGATCGGGCCCGACCAGGCCCGATCGCTTTTCTCATGATCATTTCAAGTATGCGCCGGACATCCACTCGGGAGAGTGTCCTAAGCGGTGGTCACCCGGTTAGACGGGCGTGGACACCAGAACACCTCGGCGCCCCCTGTTCGGCGGCGGCAGCACCGGGATAGACGCGGGCCCCGGCCTTGACACGGTCAAGGTGCCGTCCGACCCCGCGCGCCTCAGCATCACCCAGGCGAGCTTCCGGCTCCGGCTCGGCGCCCCGGTGGCGCCGCTGATCGAGGCCCCGGCCGGACTGCTGTCCACCGGCGCCGCGTTCGGCGACCCGTACGCCAACCAGGGCCTGATCCGCCGTCCGCTGGTCACCCCGCAGGTCGTGGTGCCCGCCTCCGCCGTCCCGGCGCTCGCGGGGGCCGCCGGGGGCGGTGCGCCGCGCCGCAAGGGCCGGGTCACCGCCGTCACCTGGACCGGGCAGGCGCCCCCCGGGGACCTCGCGGCCACCCAGCTGCTGGACGCCGTCCGGCTCACCGGCTCCGGACCCGACGGCGGCGGCCCGGGCGTGTCGGACACCCGGGTGATCCCGTCCTACTCGGGCGCCCGGACCGTCCCGCGCCAGCCCCGGGAGGGTGCCGGCACCGCCACCGACGCGGGCATCGGCCCGGTCGGCGCACCGCAGGGCTGGACCCCGAGCGGCGAGCTCCCCGAGGTCTCCGCGACGGCCGCCGAGGGCAAGCAGCCCTGGTACCCCGGCCGCCGGGTCGACCTCGGCCTGGTCCTGCTGCCGCTGCGCGCCGTCCTCGGCTCGCTGTCCGTCTACGCCGGGTTCAGCAAGCTCTGCGACCCGGTCTACTTCGACGGCGGCGAGCGCGGCTCGATGATGCGCTGGCTCGCCTCGCTGCACCCCTGGAAGGTCGCCGAACCGCTGCTGGCCTTCGCCATGGCGCACCCGGTCGGTGCCGGCCTGGTGGTGTCGTTCACCCAGGTCGTGGTCGGCGTGCTGACCCTCCTCGGCCTCTGGCAGCGGCTCGCGGCCGGGGCGGCGATGCTCCTCTCCGCCGCGCTGCTGTTCACCGTCAGCTGGCGGGCCGTGCCGGTCTACGACACCCCCGACCTGATCTTCCTGGCGGCCTGGAGCCCGCTGCTGATCGCCGGAGCGCCGTTCGCCTCCCTGGACGGGCGGCTCAACCTGGAGGCCTGGCGGCGCTACGGCGCCGACGCGCCCGCCGCGCTGCGCCGCCGGGTGCTGCGCCGCGGCACGGTGGTCACCACGGTCGTGGTCGGGGCGACCCTGCTGCTCGGCTCGATGCTCGGCGCGGCGGTGCGGACCGGGGCCCGGACGCACCAGGCACCGGCCCGTCCGGCCACCGACTACGGCACGCCGGTCTGGCCCAGCGGCGCCCCGACCGGCACCCCGGGCGGCCAGGGCTCGTCCACCTCGCCCTCGCCCGCCCCGCGCCCGGCCACCCCCACGCCGAGCCCGACCACCCCGCCCTCCTCCGCCCCGGCAACCCGCCCGGGCAGCCCGACGCCGAGCGGCAAGGGGCACTCCACCAAGGCGGAGACCGGGGCCGGCACGACCCCGACCCCCGCCGCGCCGTCCGCCGCCGCGCCGTCGGCCGGTTCCTCGCCCGCCCAGCGCAGCACCCCGGCCCCCGCCGGCTCGGGGGCGGCGTCCAAGCCCAGCCCGAGCTCGGGGGCGAGCCCCGGGCTGCTCGGCGGGGTGCTGGGCAGCGGCCCGCTCGCCGACCTGTCCGGCGGCGCCCGCTCCTCCCACCCGGGGGCGCCCACGTCCACCTGACGGCCCGTGGACGCGATCGGCCGGGTGCTCCTTGGCGGAGCACCCGGCCGATCGTCGTGCGCAGGGGGCCGAGGTGCTGGGGCGCGGGTGCTGGGGCGCCCGGGGGCGGCGGTTACTGCGGTGTGCGGCCGGCCCCGGAGGCGAGCTCCTTGGCCGCCTCGGTGAGGTCCTTCGCGGTGTCGATGGCGCGCCAGTACACGCCCTGCGGCAGCTGGTAGCCCGCCAGCCGCTTGCTGCGCGCCAGCTGCGGGAACGTGGTGCGCTCGTGGTCGCCCACGTCCGGCAGCAGCTCGGCGAACTCCGGGCTGAACACGTACAGCCCGGCGTTGATCAGGAACGGCGAGGGCGGCGCCTCGATGAAGTCCAGCACGTTGCCGAACTGGTCGGTCTCCACCGCCCCCCACGGGATCCGCGGCCGGGCCAGCGCGAGCGTCGCGACGGCGTCCCGCTCGTGGTGGAAGGCGGCCATGTCGCGCAGGCTGAACCGGGTCCAGATGTCGCCGTTGGTGGCGTACCAGGGCTCGTCTGGGCGGGGCAGCGCCTTGGCCGCGTACTTGAGGCCGCCGCCGCGTCCGAGCGGCTCCTCCTCGACCACCGTGCGCACGCGCAGCGGCAGATCCGCCTTGTCGAGCCACTCCTCCAGCACGGCGGCGAGGTGCCCGCAGGAGACCACCGCGTCGGTGACGCCCTCGGAGGCCAGCCAGGCCAGCTGGTGGCCGAGGATCGGCGTGCCCGTCCCGGGGATCTCGACCAGCGGCTTCGGGCGGTCGTCCGTGTAGGGCCGCAGCCGCGAGCCCTGGCCGCCGGCCAGGATCACGGCCTGGGTGACGGGCGTCGTGGTCGGCCGGGACGGGTGGGTCGGCGGGGACGCGAGGTCGGCGGTGGGGCCGGAGTCAGCGGTCATGCCTGAAGAATAGGGCGCCCACCGGGGGTGGGAACCCGAGGCCGCGGGCGCCGTCGGCCCGCGGCTGCCGGTGGGCCCGACGGCCTCGTCGGCCCGCGGCCGAGGGGGTCAGCCGGCGATGCCCGCCGCGAACGATCCGTCGCAGACCGGGCGGGCGAAGGACCGGGCCCGCTGGACGTCGCCCTGGTACTTGCGCACCGCCGCCTTGCCCAGCTCTCCGGCGAGCGAGGTGCAGTACGGCGTCAGCGACGGCTGTTCGCGCATCGAGCGCTCCAGCAGGTCCAGCGCGGCGGACGGGTTCTTGGCCCGCAGCTCGTCCAGCAGCACCACCCGCAGCGACTCCTGCGGGGCGAGCCCGTCCGGGGACGTGCCCGCGGTGGCGGTGGCGGAACGCCCGATCCCGGTGCCGTCACCACTGGACGCCGCCACGACCTGCTGGTCGAGGTTGGTCGGCGGGGCCCATGGCACCCGGGTCACGGCGAGGGTGCCGGTGGTCACCAGGACGACCGGCAGGGTCAGGGCGACGGTCTGGCCGATACGGCGTACAAGCTGCTTCACCCTCAGGAGAGTAGCGGTGGGTACGGGTCGAATCGCCCTCCGTGACACCATCGAGTGACACCGTGTCCGGGTTCGTCCCCCCACCGTGTTGACGCGGGGGTGTACGGACGGAGCCCGCCGGACCAGGAATGGTCCGACGGGCTCCGTCGTGCCGGCTTGCCCTGCCGGTCGACCGACCGGCAGGGCGCGCCGTGCTCAGCTGCTCAGACGGGCGCCCGAGCTGGTCGAGAACACGTGGGTCTCGTTGGCGATCGGCACGACGTGGATCGTCTCGCCACGGGCCGGGATCTGCCGGCCGTGCACGCGGACGACCAGCTCCTTGTCCTCGCCGCCGATCTTGGTGGTGCCGTACACGAAGCCGTCGGAGCCGAGCTCCTCGACGACGTTCACCGTCACCGCGACACCCTCGATGCCGCCCGCCGGGACGATCTCGAAGTGCTCCGGGCGGATGCCGACCGTCACCGACTTGTCGGTGCCGGCGCCGGCCAGGTCGTCGCGCGAGACGTTGACCACCGAGCCGCCGAACTTCACGCCGCCGTCCACCAGCGGGACCTCGACCAGGTTCATCGCGGGCGAGCCGATGAAGCCGGCCACGAACAGGTTGGAGGGCCGGTCGTACATGTTGCGCGGGGTGTCGACCTGCTGGAGCACGCCGCCCTTGAGCACCGCGACCCGGTCGCCCATGGTGAGCGCCTCGGTCTGGTCGTGGGTGACGTACACCGTCGTGATGCCCAGGCGGCGCTGGAGGCCGGCGATCTGGGTACGGGTCGAGACGCGCAGCTTCGCGTCCAGGTTCGACAGCGGCTCGTCCATCAGGAAGACCTGCGGCTGGCGCACGATCGCGCGGCCCATCGCGACACGCTGCCGCTGACCACCCGACAGCGCCTTCGGCTTGCGGTCCAGGTACTCCGTCAGGTCGAGGATCTTCGCGGCCTCCTCGACCTTGGTGCGGATCTCCGCCTT
This sequence comes from Kitasatospora sp. NPDC091276, assembly GCF_040684355.1. NCBI lineage: Bacteria > Bacillati > Actinomycetota > Actinomycetes > Kitasatosporales > Streptomycetaceae > Kitasatospora > Kitasatospora sp. NPDC091276. The sequence goes on from NZ_JBFBFU010000003.1 coordinate 97,307, forward strand.
GTTCACGCCGGCGATCTTGAGCGCGAAGCCCATGTTCTCGGCGACGGTCATGTGCGGGTACAGCGCGTAGTTCTGGAACACCATGGCGATGTCCCGGTCCTTCGGCGGCAGGTGCGTGACGTCCCGGTCACCGATCCGGATGGAGCCGCTGTTGACGTCCTCCAGACCGGCCAGCATGCGCAGGCTGGTCGACTTGCCGCAGCCCGAGGGGCCGACCAGCACGAGGAACTCGCCGTCCGCGATCTCCAGGTCCAGCGCGTCCACCGAGGGCTTGTCCGCCCCGGGGTAGACGCGGGTCGCCTGGTCGTACGTGACAGAAGCCATGGTTGTTCTCTCCTTCACCGGCAGGAACGTGCCGGACGATCCGAGTAAAGGGGCGTTCGTTCGCCTCCGTCAGCCCGCCCAGTGGTCTGAACCACCTCACGAACCGACTCCGGGCGACGCTACCTGCGCCTCCGCCGCTTGTCAGCCCCCAGCCCGCCCGATTTCGGCATCGGTTCCATCACGCCCACCCAGCCCGCCAACCCCCGGATATCCCCCCACCCCACCTGCCGGGCCCGGTAGACTGCCCCCGGTGCCGCCGTGATCCCTCGCGGACGGTCACCGTGCCTCCTTAGCTCAGCTGGCCAGAGCACCGCTCTTGTAAAGCGGGGGTCGTCGGTTCGAACCCGACAGGGGGCTCTGGGTTCCACCCTGGATGAGCTGCAGGTTTGGCCTTCTGGGCGCTTTATCGCCGGCCTCGGACTTCTCGTCCGAGGCCGTTTGCGTGAGCGAGGCTCGCCGCGCCGTGGCGGAGGTCGTGCAGGCGGATCGGCGGGAGGCCGGCCGCGTTGGCCAACTCACGGAATCGGTCGGTGACTGCGGTCGGGTGCAGCCACTCGCCGTTCCCCTTGGTGAAGACCCGCCGGGTCTCGACCCAAGCGGTGCCCCACTGCTCCCGATCGGCCCGCTGCCGGTCTCGGTGCGCCTCCAGGACGGCCACCGTCTCGGAGTCGAGAGCGATGGTGCGGGCGCCCGCGTCCGTCTTGGGGTCGTCCTCGTAGACCGCCCAGCCGTCCACTACGAGCTGCTTGGCGACTGTGAGGAGCCCGGACTTCAGATTGGTGTCAGCCCACCGCTGGCCGCACGCCTCGCCGCGTCGCCCGCCGGTCGCAAACCGGCGCAACGCACTCCATTCGCCTGCGAGTTGGGACCAATCGGCTCATCGGTTTGGCAGGCGGGAACGCGACGGCCCTCGGTGCTACCAACACCGAGGGCCGGACGAAGTCCCCAGATCAGCGAATCAGTTCAACCGGTGGCAGCGCGACAGTCGAGGTCGTGCGCACCAGCGAGGAGCTTCACCGTGAACTCTACTTCTCCGCACCCCACACCGGGAGGCCAGGCGCAGGGCTGGCCTCCTGTAGCCGTCCCGGGTCAGCCCGGTCACTTCCGACCGGAGGTCGGTAAAAATGACGTACTGACCGACGGGAGTTACCGGGGCACCGTTTCTCTGACCGGTGAGGTCACCTCCGAGGCGGTCAATTACCGGGTCGCCGAGGACGCCCCGGTCAGCTCGCCCACCCCAGGCGCCGAGCTTCTGTCCGAACTGCGGTCAGCCATCGCCCGGTTCGTCATCTTGCCGTCCGCCCACGCGCTGGACGCGGTGACCCTGTGGGTGGCCGCGACCCACTTGCAGCCCGCGTGGCAGCACGCACCGCGCTTGGCGGTGATCGGACCGGCCAAGCGGTGCGGGAAGTCGCGGCTGCTCGACGTGATCACCGAGACGGTCCACGACCCGCTGATCACGGTCAACGCCACCCCGGCCGCCATCTTCCGGTCGATCACCGACCAGCCGCCGACCATGTTGGTGGACGAGGCGGACACCCTGTTCGGCACCATCAAGGTCGCGGAGAAGAACGAGGACCTGCGGGGCCTGCTCAACGCCGGTCACCAGCGGAACCGGCCCACGCTGCGGGTGTCCGGACCCGACCACAAGCCGATGAAATTCCCTACCTTCGCCACGGCGGCCCTGGCCGGTATCGGCGACCTCCCGGACACGATCACGGATCGGTCAGTCGTCATCCGCATGCGCCGCCGGGCATCGGGTGAGTACGTCGCTTCGTTCCGCTCCAAGCGGGACACTCCGGCCCTGCACCACCTCCGCGACGGCCTTCGCGCCCGGCTCATACCCCTGACCGATACGGCTGCCGACCTGGAGCCGCCGATGCCGGTCGAGGACCGGGCAGTCGATACCTGGGAGCCCTCGGTGGCGGCCGCTGACCTCGCCGGAGGCGAGTGGCCCGCCCGCGCCCGAGCGGCGTGCCAAGCCATGACCGCCCACGAGTCCGGGCAGGACGAGGACGGCGGCCTGAAGACCAGGATCCTGGCCGACATCCGGCGGGTCTTCGTCGCAGGCGGTAATCCGGACGCCCTGTCCACCGAGCACCTCCTGACCGCCCTGAAGGCTGACAGCGAGGCACCCTGGGCCGATCACGGCACCAACGGCCTGACTGCACGCGGCCTGCGACTCTTGCTTAAGGACTACGGCATCGGTTCGGCGAACATCCGCTTCGATCGGGACACCCAGCGCAAGGGATTCACCCGCAACAGCTTCCTCGACCCCTGGCACCGCTACTGCCCGGAACCCGTGGAGCAGCCCGCCGCCATCGGCATCTGACCCTCACCACTCGTACCACCCGTCCCCGCCCAGCTCGTGCTGGGGACGGGCTGCTTCCCCGCTACGAGTCCAACCGCCCCTGGACCGTCACTCGTACCACTGCGACCAGCCATGCAACGAGTGGGACGACTGCGACGCCGGCATGGCGTCCAGGAGCACCGCGACGGACAGGCCACCCGGGTGGCCGAACTGATTCCGCACGCGGAGCAAGTTGTGGGGTAAGTCATCCTTACCCCGGCCCGCGCCCCTTGAGGGCGGAGCAAGCTGCCGCCTGCGACGGCCCTATGGCCAGCGCTCGGCTCTCAGCCGGGGGGCCGAGCGCCGAGCGTCATTCAGGCCAGTGGGCTCGGAGTGCTACACAGTCTGCTCGCGGTCTCCAGCATGCTGGCTGTCCGTCGCCTCCGGACTGGCTGGCCCCGCGACCACCGTGGCCCGCCACGGTGCGTCGTTGAGGAGAATCGAGTGCCAGACCCGGTCATGGAGTTCCTGGATGCAGGATCCGCAGGCGTACATCGATGCCTGGGCGCCGGCCACACTCACCGGGCCGATCCACAGGACTCGGGTCCGCTGCTGGCCGCAGAACAGCCAGCAGAAGCCGTCTACCCACTGGTTGCCGTCATTGGTGGCCGCCGGGGCGGGCGGACCTCCTTGGGTGAATTCGTAGATCCCGGGTATCACCCCTGCGCGGCAGTGCAGGTCTGTCGGCACGGCTCAGCTCCGGGCTCAGTGGTTCTCGACCGCCATGGGCGCCGACCCGGTCTTGCCGGTGTCGGCGAACAGGAGGGTGGACTCGGCGAGGATGTCGCGGCCGGCCTCGCTCTTGTAGATCTCGTCCACGCTGCCGAACCGGGCCTCGGAGTAGTCGAGATCGAGCAGGGCCGCCGCCTGACGGACCGACGTCTCGTCGGGACCCTCGATCTCGACGAAGGTCGGGAGGTCGGGCCAGGTGTCGAAGTCGAAGGCGACCTCGCCCAGACACCACTCCTCGCGGTAGTTCTCCTGGTAGCGGACCTCGCGCAGGCCAACCCGGCGGAGGATCTCGGCCATGGCGTGAAGGTCCGCGACCTCGGTCTCGATCTCAGTGGTGCCATCGATCGTGGTCGCGTCGGTGACCTGCTTGAGGGTGAGGGTCGAGCGGGTGCCCTCGTCGCGCAGCCGGATCCACTGGTTGCCGTCGAGGGCGTCGTTCTCGAAGATCTTGCGGGTAAGGAGGGTTCGCGGGAACGACCGAACGGCACCCAACGCGGTCAGCTTTGCCTGGAGGTCGGCGACATCGACGGACAGGAACTTGGCCTCGTACTCGTGCTTCATGATTCCCCTTCTCGGCTTACTGATTGGGTTACTTGGGAGTGCGGGCCGCCAGGAGCAGGCCCATGCGGTGGGTGTGGTCCTGGAGCTGGCCGACGTGGGCCCGCTCGGTGAACTCGCCGGTCCTCAGCGTCAGTAGAACGGTCCAGGCGCTGGTGAAGTGGCGGCTGAGCTTCTCGGGGGAGGTGTAGTGCTCGATGTGGTGGTGGCGCTGGTCGACCGGCATCATGAACTCCGCGCCGAACAGGCCGTTGGGACGCACGAGGAGCTGCATGCGGGCGACGAACTCAGCGAGCGGGCGATGGTGGTTGGCACTGTAGTGCCACGAGCAGCTCGTCCAGACCGCGTCGCAGAGGGTGCCGAGCGGGTCGGCATCGAGGAAGTCCTGGTCGACCACCCGCACCCGGTCGTAGAGCTCTTCGAGTCTGAGCCGGTCGATCAGCCCCATCGCGTGGGCGTTGACGTCACCTGGAAGGCGGACCTCGCCGCCGTGGAGGGCCTGTGGGTCGCGTTCGAAGGCGATGACCCGGTAGCCGGCGGCGGCCAGCGGCAGGACCAGTCTGCCGTCGGCGGCCCCGATGACCGCGACCGTGCCCTCAGGGGCGACGCGTTCCTTCAGGGCGGCGAGGAACTGGGGGAAGAAGGTGAGCGTGTGCTCCCACAGGCTCTGTGTCTGCACGGTGGTGGGTTCCTTGGGTGGCGGTGGCGAGGATGGCCTCGACGACCTGGTCCGGTTCGCGGCCCGTAGTGTCGACCTGGTGCATCGGGAACCGGGCGTAGGCGGCGGTGATCCGTTCGACGACGTCCTCGCCGAGCGCGTCCCAGCGGGATACGGGCTTCTGCCGTGCGGCCAGGCGGTGTTGGCGTTCGTTCTCTGCGCAGACCAGCTGGTAGGTGACCGGCTGGGGCAGGCCGTGCGGCAGGGCGATGCCCAGGCGGGTACCGAAGGCTCGGTGGTTGGCCAGGCATCGGGCGAAGTAGCTCTCCACCACGACCGGGATGCCCGCGTCCAACCAGCTCTGGATCTCGTCGATGGCCGTGAACAGCGCGGAGAGGTAGAAGCACATCCGTGCCTCGGTGTTCTCCCGCCGGTCGATCTCCGGTCGGAGCGGCTGGTAGAGGAGCGGGACGGTGGGAACCAAGACGGCACCGCGGGCTGCGGCGAGCAGCGGCGCGATGGTCGACTTGCCGGTACCGCGCAGCCCTTCGAGACATTCGAATAGAGGGTGGTCAGACACGGCCGTACACCACGTCCGGTACGGCGAGCGTGAGTTCGTCGGTGGCGGAGGGTCGGTGGATGACGCGGTTGGCGAGCTTGTCGTACCAGAAGGCGTGGGAGTCCTTGCCGACCGCCTTGCAGGACATGGTGAGCGCTCCGCGCGGGTCGGCCTCGATCCGCTCGATCTCGCGTGGGCCGTTGGAGGTAGCGCAGATCTCCGGGGCGCCGTCGGCGGACAGGTCCTCATCGACGACGACCTCGATGGCCAGGTCGGCGTCCTGGAGCTGCTCGCGCAGGCGGGTGTAGGCCGTGGGATCGGTGACGAGGAGATCAGGGTGATCGGCGGCGTTGCCGACCGCCCGCAGGCAGTGGAGCTTCAACTGCCGTGCACCGAAGTCCTGGAGAGTACGGGCGAGCGGCAGCACCTCGTCGATGTTGCGGGAGGTGACCGTCATGGTGGCCCCGGTGTGGACCCCGAGTTCCCGCGCGAGGTCGAGGGCGCTGAGCGCGCCCTGGTAGCTGCCGAGCTTGCGGATCTGGTCGTTGGTCGAGCCCATTCCCTCCAGCGAGATCCGCAGGAAGTCGAGGTACGGGGCGATCTCGGTGAGTCGGCGCTCGATCCGGTAGCCGTTGGTGCAGATCTCGACCGGGATGCCCAACTGCTGCTTGGCGTACCGGACCACCTGCGTCAGGTCCTTGTAGACGAAGGGCTCGCCTCCGAGCAGCGTGACGGCCTCGGTGCCGTAGCGGTGGTGCATGAGGGTGAGGAGGTTGATCGCCTCCTGGAGGCTGAAGGCGTCGGCGTGCTTGAGACGCTCGCCATGGAAGCAGTGCAGGCACTCGAAGTTGCAGCGGTACAGCAGCTGCAGGTACAGCATCCGGATCCTGCGGATGCCGGTGACTTCCCCGATCATGTGGGACCTCCCTCGGCCGATTGGCTGGTGGAGACCCGATGGTTGCGGAGAGTGCGGGGACTGCATCACCGCGTACTTGGACGGCTCAGGGACGTCCTGGGACGTTCTCCAGTAGTGCGAGAAGACCGGCCGTGTCCGACAGATCAGGCAGCACCACCGGAGCGCCGGCCGCCTTGAGCTCGGCCTCGCCGTGGATGCCGGTGGCGACTGCGATGATCCCGGAACCGGTGGCGAGGGCTGCCTCGACGTCCCGTGGCGTGTCGCCTACCAGGACGACCGGGATGTCAGCGGGCAGTCCGCAGTGGCGATGGACACGCTGACGGGCGACGGCGACTAGGTCGCGACGTTGCTCCGCGTCGGCGCCGAAGGCCCCGACGGCCAGGTCCAGCAGCGGATCCAGGTCGAACGCCGCCAGCTTTACGCGGGCGTTCGCCGCGATGTTGCCGGTCAGCACCGATGACACCCAACCAGCCTGGACGGACGTCGCCTTGAGGACATCGAGCACGCCCGGAAGCGCCCTCCCGCGCTGACGCAGTTCGCCGGAGCGCTCCTCACCGGCCCGGGCGAGAGCGGCATCAACGATCGGCCAGTGAGGCTCCGGGAGATCGTGCCGGCGGAACATGTCGCGCATGATCAAGCGATCGGTGCGGCCCTCCGTCGATGCCGGCACGGCTGGTGGGGCGCCGGTCAGCGCGGTGAATGCGGCGGCGTAGATCTCCTTGCTCACCCCGGCGTTCTCGATGAGCGTGTGGTCGATGTCCCACAGGACGATGAGCTGCATATCGCCAGCGTAAGTACCTTGTCGGGCCGTCAGCTCCAGCCGAACGTCCCACAACGTCCTTGCACATCCACGCCCGGCTCGGCTTGTATGGTCTCCGTGAACGAGCGACTTCACTCCGTACTCGCTCAGCGGGGCATAGAGCCCGAGGCGCTCGCCGAAGCCTGCGAAGTGGACCCCAAGACCGTCGGCCGCTGGCTCGGCGGGCGCGTACCCCACCCGAGGCACCGCTTCCGCGCCGCTCGGTTCCTGCGGGTCGAGGAGATCTTCCTCTGGCCCGACCCGCAGCCCCGTGCAGGCCGGCAGACCGGCGGGTTAGGCACCGAACTCCTCGGCACCTACCAGAACCGGGCCAGCGTGCCCCGCGAGACCTGGCTGACCCTGCTGCAGGAGGCCCGCCAGCAGATCGACGTGCTCGTCTTCTCCGGGACGTTCTTCGCCCAGTCCAACCCGCGCGTCGCCAAGATGCTCGCCGAGCGAGCGGCCGACGGCGTCCAGGTGCGGTTGTGCTTCGGCGACCCGAGCGGGCACTCCGTCGCTGTCCGAGGTCGCGAGGAGGGCATCGGCGACACCCTCGCCGCCAAAATTCGCGCCTCTCTTACCTACTACCGTCCTCTGCTCCCGGAAGAGGGCTGCGAGGTGAGGCTCCACGACACCACGCTCTACAACTCCCTCTTCCGCTACGACGACAACCTGCTGGTCAACCCGCATATCTTCGGCCAGCCGGCCAGCGCCAACCCCCTGCTCCACCTCAAGCGAGTGGACACCACCGGCTGGTTCGACAACTACGCTCAGAGCTTCGAAGCAGCCTGGGCCCACGCACGGCCCTGGACGCCCGACCAGGAGGGGACCGCCGCACATGGGCAGGACTGAGTACTACAACGACTCCAACGCCCCCAAAGCCAACACCCTCATCCCTGCAAGCAACCTGCTCGTCGTCGACGACCAGGGCGCGATCCTGCTGCAGCGCCGCCGCGACACCGGCCAGTGGGCGCTGCCCGGCGGAGCGCAGGACATCGGTGAGACCGCCGCCGAGTGCGCGGTGCGCGAATGCTTGGAGGAGACCGGCATCCAGGCAGAGATCACCGGTTTCCTCGGCGTCTACACCAACCCGAACCACATCGTCGCCTACACCGACGGCGAGATCCGCCAGCAGTACGAGAACACCTATATCGGTCGCCCCGTCGGCGGCGAGCCCACGATCAACGACGAGGCCGACGGCGTCCGCTTCATCCAGCCCGCCGACTTCGACCAGTACGACATCCACCGCAGCATGCGCCAGCAGATCGGCGACTACCTCGCCGGTACCTACCCCTACTTGGGCTGAGCCGCCAGCGCCGCTTCCACTCGAGCGACGGCCGCGAAGATCTCCGGCGACGCCCGACGGATGAACCGCCCCACCACACTCTCCGCCCCGTAGCGGCCAACGATCTCCGCCACCCGCGCCTCAGCCGTCGTCGGCTCACCGTGGGGCGTCGTCGTCATGTCACACCACACCAATGCATCCACCAGCCGCTGATCCTCTAGCAGCGGGAACTCGGCCTCCAGTACCACTCGCAGCCCGCGCTCCTCGGCCTCCAGCAACGCGAACGAGTGGTTCGCCACCAGCCGCACGAGGCGCTCGTCTGCACCGTGAACGTCCCGGAGAAACCGGGCACCATCAAGCGGATGGAAGCCGGTGACCGCCAGCACCGGCGCGTACCCGACATCGTGCAAGACGGCAGCCGCGATGAGCAGGTCGGCGTTATCGCCGAGAACCGGTTCGAGACCCACGGCCCGGAGCGACACACCTTGGGAATGCGTCCACCGTCGGGGAAGTGGACCAGCAAGTTCAGCTTCAGCAATCAGATGCGCCCACGCTGTGAGTCCTCGATCCATGGGCTGATCATGCCCACACACGGCTGAGTCAGCCGCTCCCAAGTTCACCTGAGTTCGCCGAAAGTGGCACCTCTGTCGTCAGAGGCAGCCTGCCCCTGTCACCCGCATCTCCAGTAACTTGCCCTGCGAGATGGGGTTCGGGTGTCGAATCCAGCCAGAAAACTGTCATTTCGGGCATACGCGTCGAATTGAGGTCAGGGAGCTTGCGGATGCCTGGATAGGGAGCAGCCTCCCTGAGCGTCCTATATTTGGAGCCGAGTGTTCCGAATTTGGCGGCGCTTGACCGTGCCTGGTGCGCCCTGCTCTCGAAAGTTACTGACAAGTCGCAAAGGGGTTCCTCGGGCTTTCGTTGGAGTGTGCGTGACGGTGCGAAAATCATCGAGTTTTGGAAGGCTGACGGCCGCGAGAAGCTCCGGGGCGCGTCGCTTATCTTCGCTGAACGCTGGAACTGACCTTCCGCTAGCTGCCTGGTTGCGTGCGCGATGCGTGAGCGGACAGGCGGGCAGGAGCCACCAGTATCTGGATCACGCAACCTGCCGCGTGGCGCTGAACTGCAGGTTCAGCGCCACGCGGCATCAAGTGTCACCCGCCGTCATGATCCGTGTGGGGCTTGTAAAGCGGGGGTCGTCGGTTCGAACCCGACAGGGGGCTCGCGTAGGAAGCAATGCGACCGGCCCTTCGTCGTTGCCGGGGCGTGTCGCAGGCCGTGGGGTGGTGCGTGGCGGTCGATCAGGTGGGTTCGGGTGCGGATTCGGCCGGTTCGCCGGGTTCGGCGGGTTCGTTCGAGTCGTCGGACTCCTCCGATTCCTCCGGTTCGTTCGGCGGGCCGGAAAGGGCGGTCTCGCCGCTTTTCCGCCAGGTCGCCGTCACCTTCAGGCTGGCCTTTCCGTCGACTCCCGTCACCGCGCTCACGAGGACTCCCGTCTTGACGGAGAGCTCGATTCCGAATTCGAGCGTGAATTCGTCGGGGGCGGCCGCCCGCAGGCCGGATCGCACGTTGCCGACCACGGTCTGGAGGGTGCTCGCGAGGTCGTCCAGCTGGTAGCTGGGGCGGCGCAGGGCGACGTCCCTGGGCCCGCGCTGCTCCTCGATGCGGGCCCAGAATGTCCCCTCGGGCGTCACTACTTGGACAAGCTCCGACATTTCTCCTCCAAGGGGTGCCGTTGCCGGGGTCGAATTGCCGGAAAACCGGTGACCGGCCCGGGCCGTGGGCCTATCCTTCTTCTTCGCGAGGGGAACTGTATCGGGCGCCGAGGGGTGGCAGGCCATGGATATGGGACAGCGGGCGGCGGGTACCGAACGCATCTACCTCTCCGATGTGGAGCCGCACGCGGCGGCGCCGATCGACCGGGCCTCAGACCTGCGGTCGCGGGTCCTGCTGCATGTCCTCTTCGCCGACACCCTGCTGATCGGCGACTCGCAGGGCCTCAACAACAGGTACTTCCGAGCGCTCGTCGACGTCGAGGAGGCGCGGAAGGTCCGCTGGTCCCCGGGTACGGCGGCGCTCTCGGACTTCGGCGCCCTCCTGGAGGCAGGCCGGCTGCGGGTCGCGCTGCGGGCGGGTGGGACCCTGCACCGGATCAGCGACGGCCACCGGGCCGAGGGCGTGGAGAACGCGCCCGACGTCACCTACGTGGAGCGGCTGACCGGGGTGTCGTCCGCGCACACGGTGCCGTACGACGGGTCGGCCGTCGCCGCCGCGTTCAAGTCCGGTGTCCTGACGCGGATCGAGGCCGCCGAGCGGGACTTCGCCGGGAGCGCGCGGGAGGCCCTCGAAGCCGCGCGCGCCTGGGTCTCCGAGCAGGATCCGCTGCTCTACAAGCAACTCCGGGACTGGCTGGCCGGCTACCGGAGCGCGCGCCCGGGGGGCAGCGCCGAACTCGTCCTCGTGCTCCAGTCGGTGGACGACTGGGCCGGCGAGTCCTACCGGCGGGCGCTGCCGCAGGCCCTGGGCGTCGGCATGGCCGGCCCGCGCGACGGCGAGGGCACCATCCCGGTCTTCCGGAGCCGGCGACTCGTCGAGTACGCGGGGTTCCCGGCGGTGATGCTCGACAACCTGCTGCTGTCCCAACTCCCGGTGGAGGTGGTGTTCGAGGCGATCGAGCAGCCCTCCCGGGTGGCCCTGGTCGCGGAGTTGGGGCGGCTGCGCCGGGGGATCCAGCCGGACACGGCGGTGCTGCGTTCGGCGGTCGACGAGTTCAGCTCGTGGACGCTGGAGGCGTTCGAGCGCACCTTCCGCCGTGTCGGGGGTCTGGCGTGGGAGCACTTGCGGGGCGAGGTCCGGCTGATGCGCTTCGGGCTGGACGAGGACCCTGTCGCCGGTCGGCTGGGGGCCGGCCTGGAGGTGGTCTCCCCGGCGACCGACGGCGTTCGCGACCTGTCGCTCCACGTGGTGAACGGCCCGGGTGCCGCGGGTCCGGAACCGCAGCGCCGGGCACAGCCGCGGCCGTTGCGCGAGCTCGATCCCTTCGAGCGGGTGGTCACCCTCTGACGGTCCCGGTCTGCGGGTCGGGGTGGGCCTGGAGGAGGGCGAAGGCGGCCAGGGTGACGCCGCAGGTGATCCGGCCCTGCCGCAGCCAGCGCGCCATCAGGTCGGGGGAGACCCAGACCGGGTCGGTCACCGATTCCATGGCCTCCGGACGGGCGGTGGCGGTGCCCCCGGGGAGCACGGTGGCGCGGCAGACGTGGATGCCGTTCTCGATCAGGCCGGTGTCCGCGTGGATCAGGCCGAGGCTCTCCACGGTGGAGGCGATGAGGCCGGTCTCCTCCCTGAGCTCGCGCGCGGCGGCCTCCTCCGGGGGTTCGCCGGGCTCGCAGCCGCCGCGCGGGAACTCCAGCGAGGCGGCGCCGACCGGGTAGCGGTAGGAGGGCACCAGCGCGATGCCGTCGGGGCCGGTCGCCACCACGACGACGCCGGTCTGCGACCACTGCCACCGGAGGTAGTTGCCGGCCGTGCCGCCCGGGGCGACGACCTCGTCGTTGTAGAGCCGGCCGAAGCGGTTCCCGAAGACCTCGACGGCCTGGCGGCGTCGGATCGGGGCGGGCGCGGCGAGGTCCTGAGAGTCCGTGGGCATCATGCTCCTACCTGCCGTCGTAGGGCCGCAGGTGGCGACGGCCTCACCTGCCATGATTGCCCATGGTCGCCAGCTGCTCCACCCAGTGTGCGCGCTCGTCGGTGAACTCGGTTATCTCCGAGGAGAGTTGGACCAGCATTCGGAGCGAGGACCGTTGTGCGGCGAGCCGTTGCCGGTCGCCGGGCGGAAGGGCGGCGCGCAGCTGTGCGGCTTCCCGCAGCGCGCGGTACGCCTCGTCGTCCCGTCCGGCCCGGACGAGGCCGATCGCCTGCCGGTGCAACGCCTCCGGGAGCCTGGCCAGGTAGCGGCCGGGCTGCTGGTCGGCGAGCTCGCGCAGCAGCGCGAGCGCCCGGTAGCCGGCCGCCACCGCCTCGACGGGCCGGCCGGCCAGTTGCCCGCACCGGGCGAGGAGTTGGAGGCAGGTCAGCAGGGTGTCGTCCTGCCGGGCTCCCGGTTCGGCCTCCTCGCACAGCTCGACGCCGTGTGCGGCCGCGTCGAGGGCGGCGCTCACCTGGCCGTCCTCCATCCGCACCAGGGCCAGGGTGCTCAGCGCCGTCGCGGTGTCCAGGAGGTACGTCTGGCGCAGGGTGTCGTCCCCGTCCGCCCCGGCGAGGAGTTCCTCGTAGTGGGCGACGGCCGACCTGGCGTGTTCGAGCGCCGGTTCGGTCCGGTGGGCGCGGTGCAGCAGGAGGCTCACGTTGTGGAGCGCCCTCGCGTACTCGGGGAGGTGGCGTCCGGTCTGTCGGACGAGGTCCCGGCTGAGGCGGACGGCCTGCTGGGCGGCGGTCAGCGCCGAGTCGCCGGGGCGGACGCCGTCCGCGCCGAGTCCGCCGGGGGCGGGTCCGTCCACGGCGGGCCCGTCCACGGCGGGTCCGCCCGGGGCCGGTCCGCCCGGGGCCGGTCCGTCCGCGGCGGTCTCGTCGAGCCGGAGGCTGTAGCTGATGAGGCGGCGCAGCCTGCGCAGCTGGTCCTCCTCGCCGAATTCGGGGTCCGGCTGGTCCAGCAGGCGCTTCAGGACCAGCGCCGCCACCGGCGACATGCTGGAGGGGTAGCCGGGCAGCCGGCTCTCGACGGCGGCGAGGACGTCCGGTCCGCACGCCCGCACGGCGGGCAGCATGAGGGCCGCCAGCGGTTCGGCGTGCGGCAGTACGGCGCCGTTGGCGGCCAGGGCCGGCAGGAGCGCGTCGGGCCGCTCGGCGATGCTCCGGGCCAGTGCGGCGTCCAGGGCCGGGTGGGCGGGGTGGTCCACGACCCGCCCCACCCCGGTGCAGCCGCGGGCGCGGGCGAGGATCTCCACGGTCTCGGTGGCCGCCGCGATCCGCTGCTGCGGCGAGGCGGGGTGCGGCGGGTCCAGCAGGGCGAGCAGGTACTCCTCTGAGCGTCCCGAGCTCTCCGGCGTACTCAGCACCCGCCGGACCAGGATCTCGCCGATCCGGCTCGGGCCGACGGGGGCGACCAGGCCGTCCTCGGCCGGGTAGAGCATGCGCAGGAGGGCGTTGACGACGTTCATGTTGAGGGGCGGACGGTGGGGGAACGCCTCGGCCCGGACCCGCTCCAGCAGGGCGATCAGCCGGTCCGAGCGTCGCCCGGGGGCGAGGACCGGGACGAGGAGGAGCCCTTCCGCCAGGAGCCGGCCGGCCTCGCCGGCCAGGGCCGGCTCCGCGGGCAGCCACGCCGTGAGCTGCGCGTGCCAGACCCGGACCTCGTGGTCGCAGAGCCGTTCGAGCGGATCTCCGTGCCCGGACCAGCTGCTTCCCCGGGCGAGGGTGAGGACGGCGTCCAGCGCGAGTGCCAGCACGCCGAGCAGCGAGTCCTCCCGCCCGGCGCGCGACGGAAGGCTCCTCGGTACGGGCAGGCGGTCGTGGCCGAGTCGTCGGGCGAAGACCTCGAAGGCCGAGACGACCAGCGCGGCGGGCGAGGCGTCCCCGGCGGAGGCGGAGGCGGTGGCGGCGGAGGGGACGGAGGGGATCGTCCTGGGGAGTTCCACGACGCTGGCGTCGGCCAGTGCCCAGTCGTCGACGCCGCTCTGCAGCGCCCGCCAGAAGGGCTCGGCCGTGCGGGCGAGCAGCAGCAGGCGCAGCCGGGGCTGCTCGGGCCCGAACCGCGAGACGTGGTCCACCAGGGTGCGGATGTCCTCCAGCCGGGCCTGGGCATAGTCGAAGACGGCGAGGACCGCCAGACCGTCGTCGAGGGCGGTGGTCAGCTCGTCCAGCCACCCCGCCCCCGCGAGGCTGCTGCGCTGCACGAAGCCCGCGAGCCAGCCGTCCTCGGCCATCAGCCGGCACAGCTCGGCGGCGAGCCTGGTCTTGCCGGAGCCGCCCGGCGCGTGGAGCAGGCGCAGCAGCAGCGGGGTCCCGTCGGCGCACCAGGCCCGCAGTTCGGCGAGTTCCGGGCGGTCCACGAAGGGCATCGCGCCCTGCGTCAGCAGCTGGGCGGGGGTCGGCCGGGGCGTCTGGCGGGGCCGGTGGTGTCCGTACGCCCCGAAGAGCCGGACCTGGCGCCCGGCCCGGTCCATCGCCAGGTCGTACCAGGCCGTGCCGGGCCGGTGGCCGAGTCCGTTGCGCCGGGCCAGTTCGGGGAAGCAGGTCCGCACCGCGTCGACGGGGACCATCCAGCCGCCCAGGACGGCCGTCTCGTCGCGGGAGGTCTTGAGCACTCCGCACACCCGCCCGGTGGCGGGGTCGAGCACGAGGCCGCCGCTGAACCCCTGGACGACCTGGTCGCTCTTGAGCCGGACGAAGTGGCCCGCTTCGCCGGAGCGGCCGACGACGGAGAGGTACAGGGTGTCCCGGTGGGTGCCGGCGTCCAGGGTCGCGTCGCTGAATCCGTGGACGATCACGTCCGAGCCGCCGGGGGGCACCTGGTCGGCGAGCCAGACGCCCGCGGTGTCCAGTGGTTCGGGGAGCCGGAGCACCGCGAGGTCCGGGTACGCGTAGATGCCGCCGTCCGGGTCCTGCCGCGGTTCCCGGGCGACCACCTCGGCCCGGAGCGTGCGCCCGTGCACCGTCACCGCCGGGTGCGGGTCGGAGCGGACGACGTGGGCGCAGGTCAGCACGGTGTCGGGGGCGACCAGGAAGCCGGTGCCGGAGCTCTCCGCGGTCTCGATCAGCACCGCTTGTTCCGTGGCGAGTCGGCTGACGGCCTCCCGGCGCCGCCGGGTCTCGTTGTCGGGGATCACTCGGGGTCCCTTCGATCGGGGGTGCCAGGGTGTCGTGCCCGGCCGTCGGAATCCAGTGACGGAGGTGCGCCGGACCGTAGTTGACGCAGGGTCCAGCCGTGGGCGCCGGGGGTCAAGGGGGTGGTGTGGGCGGTGAGGAGTTCGGCGGCGCGGCGGTAGGAGAGGCGGGCGCGGCCGGTGTGGGGGCAGCGGTCGGGGGCGGGGGTGCCGGCGGGGGCGCGGCGGTCGGTGAGGAAGAGCGGGCCGGCGGTGCGGCCGGCGACGAGGAGGGGGAGCAGCCGGGCGGTGCCGCTCCGCCAGTGGACGGGGGTGCGGCCGGGCCGGTGGAGGGTGCGGTGCCGGGGCAGGTCGAGGTCGTCGGTGTCGAGGGCGAGGACGGTGTCGATGGCGGCGCCGGACTCGTGGAGCAGGTGCCAGAGCGACTGTTCGCGCAGGGGCGCGCGGAGGGTGAAGAGGGCACGCAGGTCGTCGGGTGCCAGGGGAGTGACGGTCGGTCCGGGCCGCGGGCCGGGGTGCAGGTCGGTGGTGGGGTCGTCGTCGAGCCAGCGCTGGGCCCGCCACCAGGCCACGGCGGCGCGCAGGGTGGAGAGTTCGCGGTTGAGCGTGCGCGGGTCGGTGTCGGCGCGGCGGCGGTCGGCGGCGGTGCGCAGGCGGCGGGCGGCGTCCGGGTGGTCGAGCAGGGCGAGCGGGAGGACGGGCGGCCGGGCGCGCCGCCGTTCGGGGCCGGTGGGGGCGGGGCGGTCGGCGAGGGCCCAGGCCCAGGTGTTCAGGGCGATCCGGTAGATCCGCCGGGAGCCTTCGGCGAGCCCGGAGGCGGCCAGGTAGCGCTCGACGGCGACGGCGTACTCGACCGGGGGGAGCTCTGCCATGGCTGGGCCTCTTCCGCAGTAAATCAACTCGGATCGGACCCCTGAAGGCTATCTTCGAAGCGCAGTAAATCGCAGGTGAACGGCCATTTTTGAGGCCGTTTACTGCGGCAGCTGGCAGAGCGTGAAATGTTGAGGCAAAAAGACTCAACTTTTCCCCGGAAACCCTTGAACGCCGTTCCCGTCCGGAGGCAGACTGCCGCCCATGGCAGTGGATGCGGAACGGATCCCGGCCCGCCGCCGGCGGCTGGGAGACCGGCTCGCCGTGCTGGGCGAGCGCGATTTCGCGTGGTTCTTCGTCGGCTACTCGACCTCCCTCCTCGGCTCCTCGATGGCGCCGGTGGCGGTGGCCTTCGCGGTGCTCGACGGCGGCGGCGGCGGAACCGACCTGGGGTGGGTGATGGCGGCCCGGATCCTGCCGGTGGTGCTGGTGCTGCTGGCCGGCGGGGTGATCGCGGACCGGTTCGGCAGCCGCCGGGTGATGCTGGGCTCGGACGTCCTGCGCGGGCTCGTCCAGGCGGTGTTCGCCGCGCTGCTGACGGCCGGGCGGGCGCCGGTCTGGGCGATGGTCGCGCTGGTGGCGGTGTGGGGGATCGGGGAGGGGCTGTTCCTGCCGGCGCTCGGGGCGATCGTGCCCGGCCTGGTGCGCCGGAAGGAGCTCCTGGCCGACGCGAACACCCTGCTGGGGCTGGCCCGTTCGGTGGCCACGGTGGCCGGGCCCGCGACGGCCGGCCTGGTGACGGCGACGCAGGGCCCGGCGGTGGTCCTGCTGGTCGACGCGGTGACGTACGGCGTCGGCGCGTTCGCCCTGGCCAGGCTCCGGCTGCCCGACCGGGCGGCGAACGCGGCCGGAGGCGAGCAGTCGATGCTCGCCGAACTGCGGGCCGGCTGGTCGGAGTTCGCCTCCCGGCCGTGGTTCTGGATCACCACCGTCCAGATGGGCCTGTTCAACCTGCTGGTCTGGGCGCCGTTCCTGGTGCTCGGCCCGCTCACCGCGCAGCGGGACCTCGGCGGCGCCCGGGCCTGGGGTCTGGTGATGGGGGTGTACGGCGTCGGCGCGGTGCTGGGCGGGCTGGTGATGCTCGGGCGCCGGCCCGAGCGGCCGCTCGCGGTGGCCACCGTGGCCACGCTGGCCTGGGCGCTGCCCTCCGCCGCGCTCGCGGCCGGTGCGCCGCTGCCGTGGGTGGTGGCCGGCGCGCTGGTGGCGGGGGTCGGCTCGGCGGTCAGCGGGACGCTGCTCAGCACGACGATGCAGAGCTGGGTGCCGCCGGAGGTGCTCGGCCGGGTCAACTCCTTCGGGGCGCTCGGCGCGTTCGTGCTGGGGCCGCTCGGGCTGGCGGCGGCCGGACCGGCGGCGGACCGGATCGGCGTGGACAAGGTGCTGCTGCTCGGTGCGGTCTGGCAACTTGCGGCCGGTACGGTGGTGTTGGCGGTGCCGGCGGTCCGGAACCGCCGGTGGGAGGAGAGCCGGCACGGCGAGGGCGGGCGTCAGGGCGGGGACGGGCGTCACGGCGACCAGGAGGGCGCGCCCTGACCCGCGCTGGTCCGACCTTCCCGGGATCCGCCGACCACCCGCCCCCGAACGGCTCCGGGGCGCACCCCCGGCCCCGGTGCGGCCCACCGCGCCCGGCCGGCTCCGGAGCGCGACCAGGTCCGGCCGCCGCACCCCCGCCGCCCGCGGCGGGCGCCGCGGCCGGGCCGGTCGTACCGTGGAGGGAGTGGGGGTGGACGGAGGAGGTTTGACCATGCCCGGTTCGCTCACCATCAGCCACCACGAGTCCGCGGCCACCCTGGACCGCACGGACGCCGATCGGCTCGCCACCGTACTGGCGGAGCTGGCGTACCTGCTGGAGATCCCGGGGCCGAACCGGATCAACGACGCGCAGCTCACCCTGCTGTGCGAGGGCCGGGCGCCGGACCGCGCCGAGCTGTCGCACTGGTCCCGGGCGCTCGCGGCCGAGCTGAAGGGGCGGCGCTGACGGCCCCGGTGCCCGCCGCAGCCGACGGTTCCGGTGCCCGCCGACGCCGGAGGCGCGCCGCCCCGCCCGCCGTACGATGGCGTGCGGGGCGGGCGGACGTCGTGCGCCCCGCGGGCGCCGGGGTGGCCGGCGGCCGGTCCGGCGGAGGGTGGGGGCCCGAGCGTGCCGCAGTCCTGGTCGATGTCCTGGCTGACCGTGGAGACGCCGCTGCCCAGCGGCCCGATGCACATCGCCGTGACGCCGCTGGGCGTGGCGGCGGCCGGGTACGGCGGGCGGGACGGCGAACTGCCGCCGTGCACCGACGCGTCGAAGACCGCCGCCGTCCGGGACCGGATCGGCGCCTATCTGGCGGGCCGCAGCCGTGAGTTGGGCCTGCCGATCGACTGGAGCCTGAGCTCCGGCCCGCACCGCACCGTGCTGCGCACGCTCTGGCGGGAGGTGCCGTACGGCCGGACCATCACCTACGGTGAACTGGCGGCCCTCAGCGGGGTGTTCGAGGACGTGGCCGAGCCCGGTCTGGCGGCGCGGACGGTCGGCCAGATGATGGCCGCCAATCCCGTCGCCCTGCTGGTGCCCTGCCACCGGGTGGTGGCGGCGGACGGGATCGGCGGCTTCGGCGGCGGCCGGGTGGGGATCGACGTGAAGCGCTGGCTGCTCACCCTGGAGGGCGTGCTGGAGCCGACGCTCGACTGGAACGGCCCGCTGTAGCACCGGGGTTGCCGCCGGTGCGGCCGCGTCGAGCCGCGTGTCGCGGGTGAGCCCCGCACGAGCCGCCCGCCGTCGCGTCCGGGCTACCGCTGCCGGACGAGGGAGACCGGGGCGGGCGCCCGGCGCTGTAGCACCGGCTGGATGCCGGAGACCAGCGTGTACTCGACGCCGTGCACGTCCGGATCCACCCCGGTGGGCTCCGGCCGTTCGCCGAGCGCCAGCCGGACGGCGTCCCAGGGCAGGTTGAGGCCGCACAGCCGCAGCTGGTGGAGCCCGGCGGCGGGCCGGGTGTTGACGTCGATCACCACCGGTCGCCCGGCCAGTTCGCGGAACTGGATGTTGGACAGGTACGCCATCCGGCTCGCCCCGACCAGGCGCCGGACCGGCTCCAGGTACCGCGGATCGGTGGTGAAGCCGCGGCGGCGGCCCGCCTTGGTGCGGCCGACCACGGTGAGCGGGTGGCCGTCCCGGTCGGCGAGGCAGTCCACCGAGACCTCCGGCCCGTCCAGGTAGGGCATCACCAGCAGGTCGACGGGCTCGTCCCCCGCGTCCTCCTCGCCCCCCGCGCCCGGTCGGGCGGACAGGGCGGCGGCCACCAGCTCGACCTGGACCCGGTGGTCCCAGCCGTGAAGCCGCCGCGGCCCGTACGGCTCCCGGGTGAGCACCCGGAAGCCCGCGCCGCCCGCGCCGGTGGTGGGTTTGAGGCAGGCGGTGTGCCCGGCGGCCTCGATCCGGTCGACGGCGTCGAGCAGTTCGTCGGCGGTGCGCACCCGCCACCAGGGCGGGGTGGGCAGTCCGGCGGCGGTGATCGCCCGGTAGCCGTCGGCCTTGCTGGTGTAGGTGGCGATGGCGGTGGCCGGCGGGCAGAGCAGGGTGGTGCCGATCGCCTCGAACTCCGGCCGGGCGAGGGCGATGGCGAGCTGGTGCAGCTGCGGGAGGAAGACGGTTATGGAATGCCGGGCGCAGTAGTCGAGCGCGTAGCCGACGTAGGCGTCGGCGGGCAGGTCGGCGGGTTCCAGGGTGCCGTGGTCGGCGGCGGCGAGCACCGGGGAGTCGGGGTCGGCGTGGGTCGCGTGCACCGCCACCGGGCGAGGGGCGGTGCGGAGTTGTTCGATGAAGAAGACGTTCTCGGCGTAGGTGCGGTTGAGCCAGACACGGACGGGGGCTGTCAAGACTGCCTCCCAGGGCATGGGGTGACGAAGGGTCAGGGCTCGTGGTCGGCCGTGCTCGTCAACTGGCCTGGCGGCCCTGTGAGGTGGCACCTTAGCGGCCGGCTCCCCGGGCCCGGACGGGAGGGGCGCCGTGTGTGCGGGCGTCAAGGGGTGGCGACGGAGGGGGTGCCGATGGGGGAAGATGGGAGGCGGTATTCCCGATAAGTTCGAATAATCTGTCGAACAGATATCGATCGAGTGATCCAGTCGTACTATTTGTTCGGTTATCCCGAACCACTCGAATGAGTGATTGCGGCATGCACCCGAATGGGCCCACCATGAAGCTGCAACATGAATGCGCAAGGCGACACTTCATCGGGCATGCGAAGGGCTCCCCCTATGTCGACCGAAACCAATGCCGGTGTTCCCGCGCCCAGCGCGCAACCGGAGATCCGGCAGCAGCAGAGTCTGAGCACGGCGGGTGCGCGGAACCTCGCCACGACCACCAAGTCCGCGCCGCAGATGCAGGGCATCAGCCCGCGCTGGCTGCTCAGGACGCTGCCCTGGGTGCAGGTGTCCGGCGGTACCTACCGGGTCAACCGCCGCCTGCGCTACTCGGTCGGCCGCGGTCGGGTGAGCTTCGTCAAGACCGGCTCCGAGGTGCGGATCGTCCCGCCGACGCTGGCCGAGGTGCCGGTGCTGCGCGGCTTCCAGGACGAGGCCGTCCTGACGGAGCTGGCCGGGCGCTTCGTCCAGCGGGAGTTCGCCGCCGGCGACGTACTGGTCTCCGCCGGTGCGACGATCAACGAGGTCTTCCTCATCGCGCACGGCAAGCTCGAACGGCTCGGCACCGGCAAGTACGGCGAGGAGACGGTGGTCGGCACCCTCGCCGACGGCGACCACCTCGGCGACGAGGCCCTCCAGCAGGAGGAGGGCACCTGGCCGTACACCGTCCGGGCCGCCACCTCCGGCACCGTGATGGCGCTCTCCTGGCCCGCCTTCCAGGAGCTCCACGACCGCTCCGAGGCCCTGCAACTGCAGGTCATCGAGTACCTGAACGGCTTCCAGCAGGCGCAGAACAAGCACGGCGAGGCCGCGATCGACCTCTCCGCCGGCCACCGGGGCGAGTACGAGCTGCCCGGGGCCTTCGTGGACTACGAGCTCAAGCCCCGCGAGTACGAGCTGAGCGTCGCGCAGACCATCCTCAAGGTGCACTCCCGCGTCGCGGACCTCTACAACCAGCCGATGAACCAGACCGAGCACCAGCTCCGGCTGACCATCGAGGCGCTGCGCGAGCGCCAGGAGCACGAGCTCGTCAACAACCCCGAGTTCGGCCTGCTGGAGAACGCCGCGTACGACCAGCGGATCCAGACCCACTCCGGCCCGCCCACCCCGGACGACATGGACGAGCTGCTCAGCCGCCGACGCGGCACCAAGATGTTCCTCGCCCACCCCAAGGCCATCGCCGCCTTCGGCCGCGAGTGCAACAAGCGCGGCCTCGTCCCCGGCACGGTCGAGGTCGAGGGCAAGCACGTCACGGCCTGGCGCGGGGTGCCGGTCTTCCCGTGCAACAAGATCCCGATCGTCGGCGGGCACACCAGCTCGATCATGGCGCTGCGCGTCGGCGAGGACAACCAGGGCGTCGTCGGCCTGCACCAGACCGGAATTCCGGACGAGTACCAGCCGAGCCTTTCGGTGCGGTTCATGGGAATCGACGACAAGGCCATCATTTCCTACCTGGTCAGCGCCTATTACTCCGCCGCGATTCTCGTCCCGGACGCGGTCGGCGTCCTGGAGAACGTGGACGTCGCGCAGCGCTAGGCGCTGTCCGGGGCGCGGCTCCGTCATTCCGGCCGGGCGCGCGATATCCGGGCACGCGCCCAGGCCCGGGGCCGGGCACCGACCGACCGGAGCCGGTCGGAATTCCACGCCGCCCGGCCGGGGCACCCACACCCCGGCCGGGCGGTGCGCCGCGGCACGTCCGGAAAGCGGGCCGGCCGCCGACTGGCCCGGCCGCCGACTGGCCCGGCCGCCGACCGGGTCGGCCGACCCACGACCGGCACCTCACACCAGGCCGCCTCACCGCAGGCCGACAGGGGGAGAAACCCATGACGAGCTCCACACTGGAGCGGGACCACAAAGAGGGGAACGAGGCGGCGGACGTCCTCGCCCGGGCCCGCAACCTGGTCGACCCGGTCCTGCGGGCCGCCGTCGACTCACTGCCCGGCGCGATGCGCAAGGTCGCCGGCTACCACTTCGGCTGGTGGGAGGCGGACGGCTCGCCCGTCGAGGCCCCCTCCGGCAAGGCGATCCGGCCCGCCATGGTCCTCGCCGCCGCCCAGGCGCTCGGCGGCACGGCCGCCGAGGCCACCGCCGCGGCCGCCGCCGTCGAGCTGGTGCACAACTTCACGCTGCTCCACGACGACGTCATCGACCGGGACGAGACGCGCCGCCACCGGCCCACCGCCTGGCGGGTGTTCGGCACCACCGAGGCCATCCTGGCCGGGGACGCCATGCACTCGCTGGCACTGCGCCTGCTCGCCGAGGACGCCCACCCGGCCGCCCGCAGTTCGGTCCGCCGGCTCACCGACTGCGTGGTCGAGCTGTGCGAGGGCCAGCAGATCGACTGCGCCTTCGAGCAGCGCAGCGACGTCTCGCTCGCCGAGTGCCTGGCGATGGCGGAGGCCAAGACCGGCGCCCTGCTCGGCGCCGCCTGCGCGATGGGCGCCCTGTACGGCAGCGGGTCGGAGGAGGCCGCGCAGGCGATGGACGGCTTCGGCCGGGAGATCGGCCTGGCGTTCCAGCTGATCGACGACCTGATCGGCATCTGGGGCGATCCGGCGGTGACCGGCAAACCGGTGGGCGCGGACCTGGTCGCCCGGAAGAAGTCGCTGCCGGTGGTCGCGGCGCTGGGCTCCGGGACCCCCGAGGGGGCCCGGCTCGCCGGGCTGTACGCCCTCGAACGCCAGCTCAGCGCTGAGGAGTTGGCACAGTGCGCGGCGTCCGTCGAAGGCGCCGGCGGCCGCGGCTGGGCGCAGGGCGAGTCCTGCGAGCGGATGGCGGCGGCGATGGCGCAGCTGGCCACGGCCGTCCCGGAGCCGTCGGCGGCCGACGAACTGCTGGTGCTGGCCGAACTGGTCACCCGCCGCAGCCACTGACCGGTCTCGTCCGACCGGTCTCGTCCGACGGGGCTGGTCCGACCGGGCTGGTCCGACCGGACTCGGCTGACCGGACTCGTCGGGAGCGGGAAGTCGGCCGGCCCGACTTCCCGCTCCGGGCCCGGAGCCGCAGCGCCGGTGGCCGGTGGCTGTCGGGCGCCCGGGAAGCGTCGGGCCACCCGACATGCTGACCCGCCCCGCCCCGCATAGCATCCCCTATGTACTCGTATGTCC
The DNA here is from genome assembly GCF_040684355.1 of Kitasatospora sp. NPDC091276. NCBI lineage: Bacteria > Bacillati > Actinomycetota > Actinomycetes > Kitasatosporales > Streptomycetaceae > Kitasatospora > Kitasatospora sp. NPDC091276. Next base: position 120,408 of record NZ_JBFBFU010000003.1, read on the forward strand.
AGAATTCCGGTGCGCGCCTGCGCCGCCGGCCTTCCGTGTACTGGGGAGAGCGACGAGCATGGCCAACCCGGCACTCGTGGACCCGGCCACGATCCGCGCGACCGCTGCCGAGGCCTGGATCCGTGGCTACCCGATCCTGCGGAACTACCGCACCCTGTACGCACAGGCACTGGACGACGCGGACCCGGGGTACGTCGGCGGCTTCGGCGTCTTCCGCCACCGCTCGCAGCCGTTCACCCCGGCCGACACCGACGTCGCCTCCCCCGACAACGACACACTGCACTCCTGGGCCTGGCTCGACCTGCGCGCCGAGCCGTGGGTGGTGTCCGTCCCGGCCACGGACCGCTACTACGTCCTCCCGCTGCACGAACTCGACACCGTGTACGCCGGGTTCGTCGGTGCCCGGAGCACCGGCCAGGAGGCCGGCGACTACCTGGTGGCCGGCCCCGACTGGCAGGGCGAGCCCCCGCCCGGCGTCCGGGGCGTGCTCCGCACCGCCACCCGCCTGGTCGGCATCCTCGGCCGAACCCACCTCACCGGCGACACCCCCGCGGACGTCGCCGACCTGAAGGCCGTCCAGCAGCAGTACCGGCTGCGCCCGCTGCACGAGTACGCCGGCACCCCGGCGCCCGCCCCCGCGTCGGAGCCGGTCTGGCCGGTCTGGCGCGAGGAGGTGCTGGACACCGTCGAGTTCCTCGGCTTCCTCGACTTCCTGCTCGGCTTCTTCCCGCTCCGCGGGCCCGTCGAGCTGCCGCCCGCCGAGGTCGACCTGCGCGGCCGCCTCACCGACCTCGGCGTCGACGGGCGCGGCGAGTTCGAGCCCGCCACGCTGCCGATCGAGGTCCGGGCCGAGATCGAGCGCGGCATCGCGGACGGCCGCGCACGGCTGGAGCGCGCCGCCGCCGAATCCGAACCCACCAGCCCGGCCGCGCTCTTCGGCACCCGTGAGCGGATCGGCGGGGACTTCCTCCGACAGGCCCTCGGCGCCAGGCTCGGCTGCTACGGGCTGCCCACCGAGGAGACCTGGTGCGGCGGTTGGGCGGCGGACAGCGCGGGCAACCGGCCGCCGAACGCCAGCGACCGCGACTACGTCGTCCGCTTCGGCCCGGACGACCTGCCGCCGGCCCGGTACTTCTGGTCCGCCACCATGTACGCGCTCCCGGACCGCCTGCTGGTCGACAACACCCTGGACCGCTACGCGATCGGCGACCGCACCCCCGGCCTGGTCCGCGACCCGGACGGCGGACTCACCCTCCACCTCCGGCACAAGCGGCCCGCCGACGCCCAGCACTCCGCCAACTGGCTGCCCGCCCCGGACGGCCCGTTCACGGTCGTCGTCCGGCTCCACGGCCCGGACCGGTCCGTCCTCGACGGCCGTTGGCACCTCCCGCCGCTCGACCCGAGCTGACCCGCAGTGCAGAAAAGCGCAGAAATCCGCACCGCAGAAATCCGCACCGCAGAGACCGCGCCGACCGGACGAAGGACACCCCGATGAACCACCCCGAGCTGGAGGCCCTGGCCGCCGACGCCTACGTCTACGGCTACCCGCTCGTCGCCGACCTCACCATGGTCGAGCGCTTCTCCAGGGGCGGCCTGGGCACCCTGCCGGCGGCGTCGTTCAACCACTTCAGCCACGCCACCCGGCTGGCCGGGCCCAAGGACCACTTCGTCTCGGTCAACAACGACACCCTCTACTCGATCGCCCAGCTCGACCTCTCCGAAGGCCCGCAGGTGCTGCGCGTCCCGGACACCGCGGGCGCCTACTACGTGCTGCAGGTCGTCGGCGCGTGGACGGACAACGTCGCCTACGTCGGCAGCCGCGCCACCGGCACCGGCGAGCAGACCTGGCTGATCGTCCCTCCCGGCTGGCACGGCACCCCGTCCGACCCGGCCCGGGTGATCGAGGCGCCGACCAGGGTGGCGACCGTCGTCGGCCGTTTCGCCTGCACCGGGCCGGACGACCTCCCCCGGGTCAAGGCCCTCCAGAAGGCCCTCACCCTGGAGCCGCTGGAGCCCGGCGGGCTGGTCGCCGGGCTGCCCGAGCCCGATCCGGAGGTGCCCGAGCGGCTGGCCTTCTTCGAGCGGCTTCGGGTCTGGATGCAGGCCTTCCCGCCGGCCGGTCCGGACGTCGAGTACCAGCAGCGCTTCGCCCCGCTCGGCCTGCTCGACGAGGGCACCTCGCCGTACCGAGCGGCCGCCGCGGACTGGACCCTCGCGCTGGCCAAGGGCCTGGCCGCCGGCCGCGAACGGGTCGAGGACGCCACCCGCCCGCCCGAGGACCACCCGCCCGGCGAGTGGCGCTCGGCGCTCCACCTGTTCGACTACAACATCGACCACCTGGGCCCCGGCACCCTCGACGACCCCGAGTGGCGCATCCCCGACCGCCGCGCCGGCTACCTCAGCCGGGCCGCCGCTGCCCGGGCCGGCCTCTGGGGCAACCACGCCTACGAGGCCTCGTTCGCGATGACCTACGACGACTCCGGCGGCCGCCCGCTCAGCGGCGCGCACCGCTACACACTGCGGTTCGACCAGCCCCCGCCCGCCGAGGCGTTCTGGTCCGTCACGATGTACGCGCTGCCGGACTACTACCTGGTGGACAACCCGATCGAGCGCTACGCGATCGGCGACCGCACCCCGGGCCTGGTGTACGGCGCGGACGGCTCGCTCACCCTGACGCTCCAGCACGAGCAGCCCGAGGACGAGGTGGAGGCGGCCAACTGGCTGCCCGCCCCGGTCGGCGAGTTCCGGCCGATCATCCGGCTCTACCAGCCGAAACCGGCCGTGCTGGACGGCAGTTACCGGGTGCCGCCGATCGACCGGAGCTGACCGCCGTCGCCGCCGGGCGCGGACGTCGAGGGGGACACCGGCCGCTCAGCGCGGAGCCGGGGTCGCGGTGCCCGTCGCGGTGCCCGTCGGGGTGCCCGAGGGCGGTGGCGAGGACGGGTGCGCGGACGCCGACGCCGACGCCGACGGCGAAGGCGACGCCGAGGACGACGCCGACGACGAGGGAGCGCCGGCCGACGGCGACCCCGACGGGGACGGAGCCGCCGTGGCCGTCACCGACGGCTGCGGGGAACTGCTCGGCGGCGGGTCCGCCGTGGCCGACGCCGACGCCCCCGGGGCGGCGGGGGAGGAGGCCGAGCCGCCCCGGTTGTGCGGTCCGCCCTCCAGGGTGACGACCGCCTGCGAGGGTGGCAGCGCGATCCGGGCGGTCCAGTGCGCCGCGGGCGCGAGGTCCTCGTCCACGGTGACGGTCACGGTGATCCGCTGGCCCGGTGCGAGGGTGCCGGAGTCGCGGCTGAGCCGTAGCCAGGCGGCGTCCGTCACGGCGTGCCAGTGGATCTCGGTGGTGCCGGAGTCGGTGAGGGTGAGGATGGTCCGGCTGCCGTACTCGGCGGCCTCGACGGTGAGGAGTCCGGCCGGGGCCGGTTCGGCTCCGCCCGGGCCGCCCCCGGTCGCGGGTCCCCGCCCGACGGCGGGGGCGGGGGCGGCGACCAGGGCCGGACTGCCGATCGGGGGCGCCCCGCGGGCCGGTACCGGGACCGCCGGGCCCTGGAGGGTCAGCCGTGGAAAGGCGAGGGGCAACGTTTCTGCACCGATCACCCCGGCACCCACCGCCCCCGCACCCGCCAGCTCCATCCCCGGCACCCCCGGCAGCCCCGTGCCCGCCGGTGCGCCCGCCGTCGGCCACGGCTTCGACGGCTGCTGCCCGCCCGTCCGCCCGGCCTCCTCGACCCGCACCGTGGACACCGCGGCCGCCGTCCCCGACCCGCTGCTCCGGTGCCCCGCCCACAGGGCGACCACCGGCGCCGCCAGGACGGCCGCGAGCACCCCGGTGGTCACGACCCGCCGACGCACCGCCAGCGCCCGGCCCGCGTCCGGCGCCCGGTGCCGGGGGAAGCCGCCCTGGTCGAACCGCAGCCCCGACTCGGCCGCAGGCACCGCCCCCGCCCGCCGCACCGCACCGACCGCCGACGGCAGGTGGCCGATCACCGACGGCAGGTAGGCCGCTCCGGCGCCCGGGGGTGCCGGAGCGGGAGCGGGAGCCGCCAGCAGCGGCAGTCCGGACATCCCCGCCGCGCCCTCCGTCGCCGCACCGGCCACCCGCCCCGCCGTCCCCCGGCAGGTCGGGCAGTCCACCACGTGCTGCACCAGCTCCCGGCGCAGCGCCGGGCCGAGCACCCAGTCCCGCCAGGACTCCGCCCCGGCCCCGCCGAGCCGGTCCAGCTCCGGGCAGCTGCCCACCCCGAGCACCAGCAACGCCGCCCTGGTCCTGGCCACCTCCGCCTCGGCGGCGGCGAGCAGCGCGCGGGTCCGCTCGAACGGCAGGCCCAATACCGCCGCCACCTCGTGCGGGGTCAGCCGGTGCCGGACGGACAGCTCCAGCGCCTCGCGCTGCTCCGGGTCGGTGCCGGCCGCCTCCGGCCAGGCGAGCGAGGCCAGCTCGCGCCGCCGCCGGGCCGCCTCGGCCTCGGTCGGCTCCGCCGTGGCGTCCCGTCCGGCGCCGCCCGCGAGCCGCCGCAGGCAGCAGTACCGGGCCAGCGAGAACAGCCAGGCCCGGACCAGCCCGGGCTCGGTCAGCCGGGCGCCGTGCCGCCGTGCCAGCTCGCGGGCCTCGCGCAGGGCGCCGGTGGCCGCGTCGTGCTCGCACAGCACCGAGAGGCAGTAGGTGAACAGGCCGTCCACCTGCCGGTCGTACGCCGCCAGCACGGCGGCCGGCGGCCCTTCAGTACGCGTTGTCACCCGTCCGACGGTAGAGACGGTGGGCGGCGCACCCCGGCCGTTCGCCGTGTATGTACTTCTTTCGGGTAACAACATCGCCCATCTGTGTGGGTTTGGGCCCGGCTCCGGTGGAGCAAGGCGTTGTCGGACCCAGGCGCTACGGTGGGCCGCATGGCTGCCCGTACCAAGACCACCGCCAAGCCGCGCCCGGCGTACCGCTGCACCGAGTGCGGCAACCAGCTGCCCAAGTGGGTCGGCCGCTGCCCGGAGTGCAACGCCTGGGGCACGGTCGAGGAGTACGGCGCGGTGCCGATCCGGACGACGGCCGCGGGCCCGGTCAGCTCGCCGGCCCGTCCGATCGGCCAGGTGGACGGCCAGGTCGCGACGGCCCGCTCGACGGGCGTGCCGGAGCTGGACAGGGTGCTCGGTGGCGGGCTGGTCCCCGGCGCGGTCGTCCTGCTGGCCGGCGAGCCCGGCGTCGGCAAGTCCACCCTGCTGCTGGACGTGGCGGCCAAGGCCGCCACCGACCGGCACCGCACGCTCTACGTCACCGGCGAGGAGTCGGCCGGTCAGGTCCGGCTGCGCGCCGACCGGATCAACGCGCTCTCCGAGCACCTCTACCTCGCCGCCGAGTCCGACCTCGGCGCGGTGCTCGGGCACATCGACGCGGTCAACCCCGGTCTGCTGATCCTGGACTCGGTGCAGACCATCGCCTCCGCCGAGCTGGACGGCGCCCCCGGCGGTCCGGCCCAGGTCCGCGAGGTGGCGGGCGCGCTGATCCGGGTGTCCAAGGAGCGCGGCATGGCGACGCTGCTGGTCGGCCACGTCACCAAGGACGGCCAGATCGCGGGCCCGCGCCTGCTGGAGCACCTGGTGGACGTGGTGCTCAGCTTCGAGGGGGACCGGCACGCCCGGCTGCGGCTCATCCGCGGGATCAAGAACCGCTACGGCGCCACCGACGAGGTGGGCTGCTTCGAGCTGCACGACGAGGGCATCGTCGGCCTGGCCGATCCGTCCGGCCTCTTCCTGACCAGGCGTGACAAGCCCGTCCCGGGCACCTGCCTCACCGTCACCCTGGAGGGCAAGCGCCCGCTGGTGGCGGAGGTGCAGGCGCTGATGGTGGATTCGCAGATCCCGTCCCCGCGGCGCACCACCTCGGGCCTGGAGTCGCCCCGGATCGCGATGATCCTGGCCGTGGTGGAGCGGCACGGCGGGGTGAAGCTCGGCAAGCAGGACATCTACACCGCGACGGTGGGCGGGGTGAAGCTGAGCGAGCCGTCCGCCGACCTCGCGATCGCGCTCGCGGTGGCCAGCTCCTCCTCGGACACCCCGCTGCCCAGCAACCTGGTGGCGATCGGCGAGGTCGGCCTGGCGGGCGAGGTACGGCGGGTGACGGGGGTGCAGCGGCGGCTGGCCGAGGCGCACCGGCTGGGCTTCACGCACGCCCTCGTCCCACCGGATCCGGGCAAGGTGCCGCCGGGCATGAAGGTGGTTGAGGTGGCCGACATCGGCGAGGCGCTGCGGGCCATCCCGGGCCGCCGCCGGGCCGCCGCCAAGCCGCGTGCTGAGGCACCGTCGGCGCCGCCGGCCCCGCGCGCGGCCCGGGTCGTCGCGCACCCGGAGGAGCTGATGGAGGGCTGGGAGCCGCTCGACTCCGACGAACTGCGCTGACCCAAGCCCTGTCGATGCCGCACGCAGTTAGACTTTCCCCAGTCTCATTGGCCAGAAGGCAGTACCGAGCGGTACTGAGCGACAGAGCAACAGACCGCGGACCGGCGCACGGCGCGAGGCGCGCGGCACGGGGTCGACCGGAGGAGTCACGTGGCAGCCAGCGACCGGGGGGCGGACAAGGCCTCCCGTGAGGAGGCCCTGCTGCGGGCCTCCCTCAGTGCCATCGCACCCGGCACGGGGCTGCGCGACGGCCTGGAGCGGGTGCTCCGGGCCAACACCGGCGGCCTGATCGTGCTCGGTTTCGACAAGACGGTCGAGTCGATCTGCACCGGCGGCTTCGTCCTGGACGTCGAGTTCACCGCGACCCGGCTGCGCGAGTTGTGCAAGCTGGACGGCGCGGTGGTGCTGGACAAGGACATCACCAAGATCGTCCGGGCCGGCGTGCACCTGATGCCGGACTCCACCATCCCCACCGACGAGACCGGCACCCGCCACCGCACCGCGGAGCGGGTCAACCGGCAGACCGGCTTCCCGGTGGTGGCGGTCTCGCACTCGATGCGGCTGATCGCGATGTACGTCAACGGCACCCGCCGGGTGCTGGAGGACTCCACCACCGTCCTGTCCCGCGCCAACCAGGCGCTGGCCACCCTGGAGCGCTACAAGCTGCGGCTGGACGAGGTGGCCGGCACGCTGTCCGCGCTGGAGATCGAGGACCTGGTGACGGTCCGGGACGTCACCGCCGTCGCCCAGCGGCTGGAGATGGTCCGGCTGATCGCCACCGAGATCGCCGGCTACGTGCTGGAGCTCGGCATCGACGGCCGGCTGCTCTCGCTCCAGCTGGACGAGCTGATCGCGGGCGTGGAGCCGGAGCGCGAACTGGTCGCCCGGGACTACTTCCCGGAGCGGGCCGCCAAGAAGGGCCGGACGGTCAACGAGGTGCTGGCCGACCTGGAGGCGCTCACCCACGCCGAGCTGCTGGACCTTCAGACGGTCGCCAAGGCGCTCGGCTACTCGGGCTCCCCGGAGTCGCTGGACTCGGCGGTCTCGCCGCGCGGCTACCGGCTGCTGGCGAAGATCCCGCGCCTGCCCAACACGGTGATAGAGCGCCTGGTCGAGCACTTCGGCGGCCTGCAGAAGCTGCTCGCCGCCAGCATCGACGACCTGCAGACGGTCGAGGGCGTCGGCGAGACCCGGGCCCGCTCGGTCCGCGAGGGCCTGTCCCGGCTCGCCGAGTCGTCCATCCTGGAGCGCTACGTCTGACCCGGCGCCACGTCCGGCCTGACGCACCGCCGTGCACGGCCCCCGGGGAACGCCCCGGGGGCCGTCGCGCACCCCGCCGAGCCATCCCCGGCCGGCGCACCCCGGCCGGCGCACCCGGGCTGGCCCGTGAGACGCCGAAGCCCCCGGCCGCGTCGGCCGGGGGCTTCGAGTCGAGTCGAGGGGGGCTCAGCTGTCCAGGCGGATCGAGGAGCGCGCCGAGACCTGGCCGCCGGAGAGCCCGGTGAGGTCGGCGACCACCAGGTAGGTGCCCGCCGCGGGGGGCGCCGGGTCGGCGGTGGCGCACTGCGGCTTGCTGCGGCTGCGGTCCCAGGTGAAGGTCTCGGTCAGGCCGTTGTTGGCCGGGATCTGCACCCAGCTGCTGCCGCGGTCGGACGGGCAGTCGCCGGAGGACCAGACCCGGTCGCCGTTGCTGGCGGTCACGGTGATCGCGGAGGCCGTCCGGCCCAGGTCCACCCGGCAGTTGGCGCCGGAGGCGTTCTTCACGGTGAGCGAGAGCCGCGGCTTGTCCTTGGGCTGGTACGAGTTCTGCGCGCTGGCCAGCTCCAGGGTGACCTGCGAGGAGACGCAGACCGGAAGCGCCATCACCTCGGGCGTGTTCACCACCGGGGCGCCGCCCGAGCCGCCCGAGCCGCCCGAGCCGCCGGAACCGCCGGCCGCGGCGCCGCCCGCCGCCGCACCGCCACCCGTGCCCCCGCCGGTGGCAGGAGCCGGGTTGGCGCCGCCGCCGGTGCCGCCGGTGCTGAGGCTGACCTCGCCGCCGCCGGAGCCGGCCACCGGGCCGCCGCTCGCGTTGCCGCCGCTGCCGCCGCCGGGGCGCGCCGCGGGGCCGCTCGGGGACGCGCCGGGCGTGATGGACTGGGCGGGGGTCTGGCTCTGGGACGGAACGGCCTGCGCGGCCTTGCTCGATGAGCCGCCGTCACCGCCCCCGTCCTGATCGATCATCAGCCAGGCGATCAGGGCGGCGACCGCCACGACGGCGACGAGCACGACGACGCGCCGACGCCAGTAGATCGAGGCCGGCAGCGGTCCCACGGGTTGACGCAGAGAGGGCACGCCCAAACTCTACGAGACTGTGTGTGCCGCTTGACGCACCAACACCGCACAGTCGCCCCTTCCTTCACATGATCCGCCATTTGCGCCGTTCGAGGGAGCTTCGAAGCGGTGGTTCTCCGGGAGATCCGCAGGGATATCCGGAGTTCTTTTCTCCGCTTCGGTCGCGCCCGTCGACATGGGAGGATCGAAGGGCCATGGCTGCCATCACCGTCACCCCCGCCCCCGTCCCCCCGGCAGGCGCCGCGCCGGACGCCGTCCGGCTTTCGATGCCCCTGCCGCTGCTGCACGCGACCGTCCTCGACTGGTACGAGGCCGACAAGCGCGACCTCCCCTGGCGGACGCCCGAGGCGACGCCCTGGGCGATCATGGTGAGCGAGTTCATGCTCCAGCAGACTCCGGTGAAGCGGGTGCTGCCCGCCTGGGAGGCGTGGCTGACCCGCTGGCCCACCCCGGCCGACCTCGCGGCCGAGGCGCCCGGCGAGGCGGTCCGGATGTGGGGCCGGCTCGGCTACCCGCGCCGCGCGCTGCGGCTGCACGCGGCCGCGGTGGCGATCACCGAGGAGCACGGCGGCGAGGTGCCGGACGACCACGCCACCCTGCTCTCGCTGCCCGGGGTGGGGGAGTACACGGCCGCCGCGGTCGCCTCCTTCGCCTTCCGCCAGCGGCACGTGGTGCTGGACACCAACGTCCGCCGGGTGTTCGCCCGCGCGGTGTCCGGCGTCGAGTACCCGGCCCAGACCACCACGGCCGCCGAGCGCCGGACGGCGACGGCGCTGCTGCCCGACGACGCCGAGACCGCGGCCACCTGGGCGGTCGGCGTGATGGAGCTGGGCGCGCTGGTCTGCACCGCGCGCGGCCCGGAGTGCGGGGGCTGCCCGCTGTTCGCCCACTGCGCCTGGCAGCGGGCCGGCCGCCCGCCGTACGAGGGCCCGGCCCGGCGCGGCCAGACCTACGAGGGGACGGACCGGCAGGTGCGCGGCAAGCTGCTCGCGGTGCTGCGGGAGTCGCACGGCTCGGTGCCGCAGGCCCGGCTGGACGCGGTCTGGCCGGACGCGGTGCAGCGGGCCCGGGCGCTGGACGGCCTGGTCGCGGACGGCCTGGTGGAGCCCGTCGAGCAGGGCGTCTACCGGCTTCCCCAGTAGCCGGCCACGAACGCGGGACGGCGCCCCCGGAGGAGTCCTCCGGGGGCGCCGTCGTGTCGGCGGGAGGGCGGTCAGACGGCCGCCGCCTCCAGCGAGGCCTCGGCGGACTTGTCCGCCTTGCCCGTGCCGGTGCCGCGCAGCGGCACCTCGCGCATGAACACCGCGGCGGCGATCGCGACCACGGCCAACCCGGCGCCCCACAGGAAGACGGTGTGAGTGCCGTTGGACACCGCGTGGTGGAAGGCGTCCTGGACGTGCTCCGGCAGCTTGCGCAGTTCGGCCGGGCTCATCTCGCCCGGGTCCTTGGCCCCGCCGCCGGCCGAGGCCTGCTCGCCCAGCCGCGCGGTCATGGTGTCCTTCACCCGGTTGTTGAACAGCGCGCCGAACAGCGCGACACCGAAGGAGCCGCCGATGGTGCGGAACAGGGTGGCGGTGGAGCTGGCCACGCCCATGTCCTTGAGCTCGACGCTGTTCTGGGCGACCAGCATGGTGATCTGCATCAGGAAGCCCATGCCGGCGCCGAGCACGACCATCCAGCAGGCCGAGGTGAAGCTGCTGGTCCCGACGCCCATGGTGGAGAGCAGGATCATGCCACCGGTCATCACGATGGTGCCGATGATCGGGTAGATCCGGTACTTCCCGGTCCTGGTGACGGCCTGGCCGACCACCAGCGAGACCACCAGCATGCCGAACATCAACGGCATCAGCAGCAGACCGGAGTTGGTCGCCGAGGCACCCTGGACGATCTGCTGGTAGAACGGCAGGAAGAAGGTCGAGCCGAACATCACGAAGCCGACGATGAAGCCGATGATCGAGACCAGGGTGAAGTTCAGGTTCTTGAACAGGGCCAGCGGCAGCATCGGCTCCTCGACGCGCTGCTCCACGTAGCAGAAGCCGATCAGCGAGGCGACGGAGAGCGCGATCAGGCCGAGGATCTCATTGGAGCCCCAGGCGTACTGCTGGCCGCCCCAGGTGGTCATCAGCACCAGCGAGGTGATGCCGGTGGTGAGCAATATCGCGCCCAGGTAGTCGATCCGGGCCGTGTTGCGGACCTTCGGCAGCTTCAGGGTGACGATGACCACGGCGAGCGCGACCACGCCGAGCGGCAGGTTGATGTAGAAGGTCCAGTGCCAGCTCAGGTGGTCGGTGATGAAGCCGCCGACCAGCGGGCCACCGACGGTGGCGAGGGCCATCACCGCGGCGAACATGCCCTGGTACTTGCCGCGGTCGCGCGGCGGGACGAGCGCGCCCATGATCGACATGACGCCGACCATCAGACCGCCGGCGCCCAGGCCCTGCACGGCGCGGAAGCCGATCAGCTCGGTCATGTTCTGCGACAGACCGGACAGAGCCGAGCCCACCAGGAAGATCACGATCGAGGTGAGGAAGCTGCCCTTGCGGCCGTACATGTCGCCGAGCTTGCCCCAGATCGGGGTGGAGGCGGCGGTGGTCAGGGTGTAGGCGGTGACCACCCAGGACCGGTGCTCGGCGCCGCCGAGGTCGCCGACGATGGTCGGCATCGCGGTGCCGACGATCAGGTTGTCGAGCATGGCCAGCAGCATGGTGACGACCAGGCCGACCATGACGAGGCGGATCTCGCGGGGTGACCGCGGCTGCTCCTCCTCGGCTGACTTCTCCTCCGGTACCGGGCCGGTGGTCTTGGACTGTGACATGAGGTGGTGTCTCCCGGAGGGGTGTTTCGGACGGGCGGAGGCCGCGCAGTGATTCACTTACTTGACGCCCGGCTAGTTTGTGGACCGTCGGCACGGTAAGTTGTTTACTAGCCGGTCGTCAAGCCAGTTTCCCGCCCGGCTGCCTGGGCAGGGAGAATGGGCCCGGGGCGGACGCCACCGGGGTCCGCAGCAGTCACCGACGCACTCATGAGGCAGGCCATGGGCACTCCGCACAGCCCCCGCAGCGACACGCGGTCCCGCATCATCGAGGTGTCCCTGGAGCTCTTCTCCGAGCAGGGCTACGAGCAGACCTCGCTGCGCGAGATCGCCGACCGCCTCGGTGTCACCAAGGCCGCGCTCTACTACCACTTCAAGACCAAGGACGACATCGTCCTGGGCATCGTGGAGCGGATGGCCGCGCCGATCGACGAGACCATCGCGTGGGGCCGGCAGCAGTCCTGGAGCCCGGAGATGCGCGACGAGCTGATCCGCCGCTTCGCCGACGGGATGGCCGAGCGGGCCCCGCTGCTGCGCTTCTTCCACGAGAACCAGCCCGCGCTGCGCGAGTCCGCGGCCGGGCTGGCGTTCAAGGACCGCATGATCACGATGATCCAGCTGGTGCACGGGCCGGACGCCGACTTCCGGGAGCGGCTGCGCGCCACGATGTCGCTGTTCACCGTCCACTCGGCGATGTTCCTGCTCAAGCAGGACGCCGCGGACTGCGACCACGGCGACAACGTGTGGGGCGAGTCCTCGCCGCCGGCGGCCACCCTGGAGGAGGCGATCGGGGCGGCCCGGGAGGTCGCGCTGGAGATCGGCGGCCGGATCGGCCACCCGGCCCCCGCCCACTCCTGAGCGGACGGGCGGGCGGACCGGTGGCTGGGGCCGGGCTCAGAACGCGGTGACGCCGTGCCCCGCGAGGTACGCGATCGGGTTCACCACCGCGCCGTAGCGGTTGCTGGTGCGGATCTCGAAGTGCAGGTGGGGCCCGGTCGAGTTGCCGGTGCTCCCGGACCGCCCGATCTGCTCGCCCGCCGACACCCGCTCCCCCGGCGAGACCCCGAGCGAGGACAGGTGCGCGTACTGCGCGTAGTGCCCGTCCTCCAGCCGCAGCACGACCTCCTTGCCGTACGAGCCGTCCCAGCCGGCCGACACCACGGTCGCGTTCCCGACCGCCAGCAGCGGCGTGCCCGGGTCGACCGCGAAGTCCACCCCGGTGTGGTACCCGGCGGCGTACTCGGAGTTGGCCACCCCGTACGGGTTGCTGGTCGGCGCGTCCGGCACCGGGGCCGACCACTCCGGAGCCGGAGCCGGGGCCGGAGCGGGCTCCGCTGCGGGCGCGGCCTCGGGCTCCGGCGCGGCGGCCTCGGCCGGCGCGTCGGCGACGGGCGGCTCCACCGGCAGCAGGTTGGCGGCCACCGCCACGAACTCCTGCGCCGAGTCGCCGTCGTTCGGCAGCCGGTACGGGCTCGGCCCGGCCACCTGGACCAGCCCCGGGCTGGGCACGGCGGCCTGCGGCGCGGTGAAGGCCGAGCTGCCGGGCGTGGTGGGCCGGACGGTCTGCGCCGAGGCGCTGCCGGGCGCGGCCACCAGCAGTGCGCCGGCGAGCAGCACCGCGGCCGCCCCGGCGGCGACCACCGCGCGCTCCCGTTCGGCCTGCGGGTGCCCGCCGGGCAGCGGGTGCCGGGGCGCGGCGAGCGCGAGCAGCGGCGCGGCATGGGTGCGGGCGGCATGGCCGAGCCGGGGCTGCCAGGCCGCCGCCTGGGCCGCCGTTCGGGCGGCGAGCCGGCGCAGGACCGGCCCCACGGGCGGGACAGAGGACATCGGTAGCCGTACCTCACGGTGGACGAGGGCAGCACGAAGTGCCCGTTCGGGCGCGTGCTGAGCGGGGGACCACTCAGGTGTAACGGTCACCGAGCGGAGTCCCAAACGGCGTGACGTACTACGGCGTGTAGTCAGCGTTGCGCCGGAGATTCAAGCTGACGGAGTAATGATCATGAGATCCGATCGTCTACCACCGGCCTGCGGTGCGTCGCCCGCGTCCGCGGCCGGACTACTACCGCCGGTCGTACCTCGCCCGACGGGAGCCCGGCCGGTGTGACCAGCGCCATGCCCGTCCGGGGTTTGGGTCGGCCGCGCACCCCTTTCCGCCGTCCGCCCCGCTGACCTGGCGGGCCCGCTGGGGGACCATCGACGCATGTATGGCAACAGGAGCGAAGACCTCGACGGCAATGACCGCCCGAGCCTGCCGGGCCGCCGCTTCGCCGCCCTGCGCGGCTGCGAGCGGATCCTGTCCGGCGACCGGCCGCAGAGCATGCGCGAACGCCTCGCCGCCCTCGCGGGGGAGGGCGGCGGCCACGACCTGGACAACCGCCCGGACCAGTACGGCGACGGCGTGGTCCGCACCCTCGAACGCACGGTCGCCGACCTGCTCGGCACCGAGGACGCGGCCTTCTTCCCCACCGGCACCATGGCCCAGCAGGTCGCCCTGCGGATCCACGCCGAGGCGGCCGGGCTGCGCACCGTCGCGACCCACCCGCTGGCCCACACCGACCAGCACGAGCGGCACGCGCTCGGCGTGCTGACCGGCCTGCGCAGCGTCTGGCCGACCATGGCCCCGCGCCAGCCCACCGTCGAGGAACTGCGCTCCTTCGACGAGCCGTACGCCGCGCTCAGCCTGGAGCTGCCGCTGCGCGAGGCCGGCTTCGTGCTGCCCGACTGGGCGGAGCTGGCGGCGCTGGCCGGGGTCGTCCGGGAGGAGTGCGGCGCGGCCCTGCACCTGGACGGTGCCCGGATCTGGGAGTCGGTGTTCCACCTCGGGCACCCGCTGCCGGAGGTCGTCGCGCTGGCCGACTCGGTCTACGTGTCCTTCTACAAGACGCTCGGCGGCATCAGCGGCGCCGCGCTGGCCGGTTCGCGGGGCTTCGTCCGCACCGCCAGGGCCTGGCGGCACCGGTACGGCGGCCAGCTCTACCAGCAGTGGCCGGCGGCTCTCGCCGCGCTGGCCGGGCTGGACGCCCGGCTCCCGCTGCTGGAGCGGTACGTGACGCACGCCAAGGTGGTCGCCGAGGCGCTGGACGCCGCCTTCGCGGCGGTCCCCGGCGCCCGGGTGCACCCGGCCCCGCCGCACACCCACCAGTTCCAGCTCTGGCTGCCGTACGCGGCCGGGGAGTTGGACGAGGCCGGGCTGGGGCTGGCCGAGGAGACCGGGGTCGCCCTGTTCGGCGGTTGGCGCGAGCGGGACCTGCCGGGCCTGGCGATGACCGAGGTCACGGTGTCGGCGTCCGCGCTCGACTGGACGGCGGCGGACGTCGCCGAGGCGGCCGCCGCCTTCCTGGACCGGCTGCCGGCCCGGGGCGCCGGGGCCGGCGGGAGCCGCGGCGGGGCCTGACCGGAAAGCGTCCGGCCCGCCCCCGCGCGATGCGGGGACGGGCCGGACGTGGTGGGTCAGAACCGCCTGGTCACAGGCTGATCGCTACTGCTCGACCGATCAGTTGTCGACCGGGCGGACCCGGATCCAGGTCTCCAGGTAGTTCGAGGACTCGTTCTCGACCTCGATGCTGGTACCGGTCTTCGGGACGTCCACGCCGCTGTACGGGTTGTCCTTGGACCACCACGACTTCAGGTCCGAGAACTCGTCGACACCCTTGGCCTTCGGGACGATCGTCTCGACGCCGTTCTTGTGCAGGGTCAGCTGGCTGGTCTTGCGCGAGCCGAAGGTCGAGTCGTAACCCTGCATGCGCGGACGCAGCAGCGCGCCGTCGCTCCACTTGAGCGGGGTCGGGTGCGAGTCGATCGGCAGGATCAGACCGTGGCCCGGGTGGGCGCTGACGTTGTTGTTGGGCTGCGACTCGTCCCAGAACCAGATCAGCAGACCGGGCTGGTACGGGTAGTACTCGACCCACTTCGGCCGGCTGTTGCCCCAGCCGAAGTTGTACGGGCCGGTCTTCAGGGTCTGGTCGAAGGAGACGTACTGGCGGTTCTCCGCGATGTAGTACTGCCCGTAGTCCTTGGTGTAGCTGCCGGCGAAGCGGGTGAAGCCCTTGGCCACCCAGCCGTTGTCACCGTTCTCGACGTCGTCGCTGAAGATCGTCGAACCGTCGGCGGTCACCGAGATGTCGTCGACGGCGAAGCCGCGGTAGTGCAGGCCACCGTCGGTGGTGTTGTGGAAGCGGACCTTGACGGCCTTGCCGGCGTAGGCGTCCAGCGAGAAGGACACGTCGCCCCAGGCGGCGGTGAGGCCGGTCAGGGCCGCGCGGCCGCCGGCGTCCTTCGTGATCGGCTTGCCGTTCCAGGTGCCGTCCAGGGCGGTCCAGTTGGTGCCGCCGTCGGTGGAGACCTCGGCGAAGGCGTAGTCGAAGTTCGCCTCCAGCTCGTACCAGGCCTTGGCGTTCAGGCTGGCCTTGGTCTTGCCGGTCAGGTCGATGTCACGGGTGAGCGTGACGTTCAGGTTGTCGTCGCTGCCGCTCCACCACTCGCTCTTGCCCGAAGCGGGCTTGTTGATGTCGGTGGGGATGGTCTTCTTCGGCAGCTCGACGACCAGGGCCTGCGGGAGGTTGCTGTTGTACTCGACCGGGCCGATGTGGTGGGTCGACTCGGTGCCGGCCTTGGCCTTGTCGAACTTCAGCCAGCCGAGCTTGAGCTTGCTCCAGGCGTCGAGGTCGTTCGGCATGTCGCCGATGGCGCCCTTGCCCTCGCCGAGCCAGGAACCGGAGGACATCAGCGACCAGAAGCCGACCGAGTTGTCGATGCCGGTGCCGGCGGTGTCGTAGAGGTCCGGCAGACCGAGGTCGTGGCCGTACTCGTGGGCGAAGACGCCGAGGCCGCCGTTCTCCGGCTGCATCGTGTAGTCGCCGATCCAGAAGCCGGAGTCGCCGACCTGGACGCCGCCGAGCTTGTTGTCGGCCGGGCCCGCCTGGCCGTTCAGGTTGCCGTAGGCGTACGCGCGGTGGGCCCACAGGGCCTTGCTGCCCTGCTTGCCGCCGCCGGCCGACTTGTCCTCACCGGCGTGCACGATCTGGAAGTGGTCGATGTACCCGTCGGGCTGGTTGAAGTTCCCGTCGTTGTGGGAGCCGTAGCGGTCCCACTGGTCGTACGACGCCAGGGTGGCCTTGAGCTGCTCCTTGGTCTGCCCCTTGGCCAACTGGTCCTTGTACCAGATGTCCACGGCGTCGCGGATCAGGTCCTGGGCGCTGTCGCAGACGTTGGAGCCGCAGTAGTCCGAGCCGTACCGGGCCTCGTTCCACGGCACCCGCACCCAGTCCGAGACCACGCCGTCGACTGAGTAGCGGCCCGAGGACTGCTTCTCGTAGAAGGTCTTCAGCGAGGGCTTGTCCTTGGAGAAGTACAGCTCCTGGAAGTGCTGCTGGTTGTAGTCGGCCTGCCAGGCGGTCGAGTTGTCGTTGGCGCGGTCCGGCTTCTCGATCTCGTTGTGCTTCGGGCCGGGCTCACCGCCGTACATGACCTTGCCGTCCGCGGTCTTGGTGGTGTTGTCCACCTGGTCGCCGAAGTCGACCAGGATGGTGAAGATCTTGTCCGTGCGCTCGCGACCGAGCTCCACGTACTTGTCCTTGCCCAGCTTGATGCTGCTGCTGCCGTTGTGCTGCTCGACCTGGGCGGTGCCCGCGATCAGCTGCTCGGTGGCGGCCTTCTGCTCGGCCTCGACCTTCTCGGTCAGCGGGCCCGGCAGGTTGTGCTCGATGTTGGCGGACTGGACGGCGTCGGCCGGGTCCCTGGGTGCGGGAGCCGAGCCTGCGGCGACGGCGGTGGCCGGGAACAGGCCCGCGCCGAGCGTGACTATGACCGCTGCGGCCGTGGCAGCCGCAGCGGATCTCCTGATGTTCTTCAACGTTCTGACGTCCTCCCCGACCGGGGCCAGCTCTTGGCCAAAGCCCGGCAAACCAAAATGAAAGACAGGTGGACGTCATTTGATACAAGCGTGGACAGAAAAGATAGCCCTTGACCATGACATGGCCACGGCGCTATCCTGCGCAACTTCCGATCAGCTGACCATATGTCAACCGTATGTCCGTTAAAGCTTACTGAGAAATCGGACGCACCCGCACCAGCCCGCCGCGAGGCCATCCGCCCTCGTCCACGGGCGCCCCCGGTCCGGCCGGCCGGAACGCGCCGAGCCCCCGGCGCGGACGCCGGGGGCTCGGTAGCTGTGAAGTTGTCTGTTAAATGTTGCTACTTCGTCAGGTCCGGGCCGGACGAGGCGACCGCGGCCGGGGTGTCCGCGACGGCCGACTTCTCCTCACCGCGGAAGGTGAACTTGGCCTCCTTGCCCTCACCCTCGACACCGACGACCACGATGTGGCCGGCCCGCAGCTCGCCGAAGAGGATCTTCTCGGAGAGGTGGTCCTCGATCTCGCGCTGGATGGTGCGGCGCAGCGGCCGGGCGCCCAGGATCGGGTCGTAGCCGCGCTTGGCCAGCAGCTTCTTGGCCTCGACGCTGAGCTCCAGGCCCATGTCCTTGTCCTTGAGGCGGCCGTCCACCTTCTCGATCATCAGGTCGACGATCTGGATGATGTCTTCCTCGGACAGCTGGTGGAACACCACGATGTCGTCGACGCGGTTCAGGAACTCGGGGCGGAAGTGCTGCTTGAGCTCCTCGCCGACCTTCGCCTTCATCCGCTCGTACCCGGTCGTGGAGTCACCCGTGGCCGCGAAGCCCAGGTTGAAGCCCTTGGAGATGTCCCGGGTGCCGAGGTTGGTCGTCATGATGATGACGGTGTTCTTGAAGTCGACCACGCGGCCCTGGGAGTCGGTCAGGCGACCATCCTCCAGGATCTGCAGCAGCGAGTTGAAGATGTCCGGGTGGGCCTTCTCGACCTCGTCGAAGAGGACGACGGAGAACGGCTTGCGGCGGACCTTCTCGGTCAGCTGGCCGCCCTCCTCGTAGCCCACGTACCCGGGGGGCGAACCGAAGAGCCGGGAGACGGTGTGCTTCTCGGAGAACTCGGACATGTCGAGCGCGATCAGCGCGTCCTCGTCGCCGAAGAGGAACTCGGCGAGCGTCTTGGACAGCTCGGTCTTACCGACGCCGGACGGGCCGGCGAAGATGAACGAGCCGCCGGGGCGCTTCGGGTCCTTGAGGCCCGCACGGGTGCGCCGGATGGCCTGGGAGAGCGCCTTGATGGCGTCCTTCTGGCCGATGACGCGCTTGTGCAGCTCGTCCTCCATGCGCAGCAGCCGCGAGGTCTCCTCCTCGGTCAGCTTGAAGACCGGGATGCCGGTGGCGGTGGCCAGGACCTCGGCGATGAGCTCCTCGTTGACCTCCGCGACGACGTCCATGTCGCCGGCCTTCCACTCCTTCTCGCGCTTGGCCTTGGCCTGGAGGAGCTGCTTCTCGTCGTCGCGCAGGGACGCGGCCTTCTCGAAGTCCTGCGCGTCGATCGCGCTCTCCTTCTCGCGGCGCACGTCGGCGATCTTCTCGTCGAACTCGCGCAGGTCCGGCGGCGCGGTCATCCGGCGGATGCGCATTCGGGAGCCGGCCTCGTCGATCAGGTCGATCGCCTTGTCCGGCAGGAAGCGGTCCGAGATGTAGCGGTCGGCCAGGGTGGCGGCGGCGACCAGCGCGGAGTCCGTGATGGAGACCCGGTGGTGGGCCTCGTAGCGGTCGCGCAGACCCTTGAGGATCTCGATGGTGTGCGGCAGCGACGGCTCGGCGACCTGGATCGGCTGGAAGCGGCGCTCCAGCGCGGCGTCCTTCTCCAGGTGCTTGCGGTACTCGTCCAGGGTGGTGGCACCGATGGTCTGCAGCTCGCCGCGGGCCAGCATCGGCTTGAGGATGCTGGCGGCGTCGATGGCGCCCTCGGCGGCGCCCGCGCCGACCAGGGTGTGCAGCTCGTCGATGAACAGGATGATGTCGCCGCGGGTGCGGATCTCCTTGAGCACCTTCTTCAGGCGCTCCTCGAAGTCACCGCGGTAGCGCGAGCCGGCCACCAGGGCGCCCAGGTCCAGCGTGTAGAGCTGCTTGTCCTTGAGCGTCTCCGGGACCTCGCCCTTGACGATCGCCTGCGCCAGGCCCTCGACCACGGCGGTCTTGCCCACGCCGGGCTCGCCGATCAGGACCGGGTTGTTCTTGGTGCGGCGGGACAGCACCTGCATGACCCGCTCGATCTCCTTCTCGCGCCCGATGACCGGGTCGAGCTTGGCCTCGCGGGCGGCCTGGGTGAGGTTGCGGCCGAACTGGTCCAGGACCAGCGAGGTCGACGGGGTGCCCTCGGCGGGCCCGCCGGCCGTGGCCGACTCCTTGCCGCCGCCGGTCTGGTAGCCGGAGAGCAGCTGGATGACCTGCTGGCGCACCCGGTTGAGGTCGGCGCCCAGCTTGACCAGGACCTGGGCGGCGACGCCCTCGCCCTCGCGGATCAGACCGAGCAGGATGTGCTCGGTGCCGATGTAGTTGTGGCCGAGCTGCAGTGCCTCCCGGAGCGACAGCTCCAGGACCTTCTTCGCCCGCGGGGTGAAGGGAATGTGGCCGGACGGGGCCTGCTGCCCCTGGCCGATGATCTCCTCGACCTGCTGGCGCACGGCCTCAAGGGAAATCCCGAGGCTCTCCAGGGCCTTGGCGGCGACGCCCTCGCCCTCGTGGATCAGACCCAGGAGGATGTGCTCGGTGCCGATGTAGTTGTGGTTGAGCATCCGGGCTTCTTCCTGAGCCAGGACGACAACCCGCCGCGCGCGGTCGGTGAACCTCTCGAACATCGTTTATCGCTCCTCAGAGCGGTCGGGCAGTTCGGGGTCGGTCCCCGCCCTGTCCTTCCGCATGCTAGTCCCGCTCAGCGGCGCGGCCCACGGATTCACTCCCCGGTACGGGAGCGAGATGCTGCGCGACCAGCCGACACCAATCCCAACCTGATGCTGGGAAACGGTGTTCCCACAGGTGGCCCGGATGCACCGGATACCGCTACGCCATCGGCGAACAAGAGCCGCCGGGGCGGAGCCGGGCCGTCTCCGGCCGGTCACGCATACTGCCCCTGGACGGGTCGAAGAACCCGTCCACCTGCATTCATACCCGGTATCGGGGCGCTTCTCGCGCAGTTTCCGCGGTGGCGGTGTTCGCCTGGCGAGAAGTCGCGTCGCGGCGACGGCGGTTCGGCACGGCCGGTGCGGCAGGTACGCCGCCCGGTGGTGCCGGCGTTACCGCTTCGCCCTTACAGCGTTGCACAGCTCGTGATTGTTCCGCCGCCCGAGCCCGCGCCCCGGACGCCCCCCGGTACCGGTGGCCCTGCGGCCCCCGGGGTGCGCGCCGCGGGGCGCGGAGGAGAGTCCTCCGCGCCCCGCGCGTGTGTCGTCGGCGCCGTGTGCGGCCGCCGGGGCCCCGCATCCGCTCCGGCGTTCCGGCGGCGCCGGGGTCAGGACGCGTTGGCCTTGTCGTAGGCCTCGCGGACGGTGCTCGGCACCCGGCCGCGGTCGTTGACCTCCATGCCCTGCTCCTTGGCCCACGCGCGGATCTTCGCGGTGTCCGGCGCGCTGCCGGAGGGGCGCGGCGCGGTGCCGCGACCCGGGCGCCGCGGGCCGGCGAGCCGGCCGCTCTGCTTGCGGCCCTTCTCCACGTACGGCGCCAGCAGACCGCGCAGCTTGTCCGCGTTGACGCTCTTCAGGTCGATCTCGTAGGCAACGCCGTCGAGCGCGAACGTCACCGTCTCGTCCGCCGAACCACCGTCGAGATCGTCTTCAAGAATGACCTGCACCCTCTGTGCCACGGGCTTCCCTTTCCGCTAAACGACCCATTGCCTAAGGAAAGGAAAGCGCCTTTCTCCGGAAAACACAAACCCTTGACCGGCGCGGAGCCGCTCAGAGGTGCAGCAGCATGCGCGAGTTGCCCAGTGTGTTGGGCTTCACCCGCTCCAGGTCAAGGAACTCCGCGACACCTTCATCGTACGAGCGGAGAAGTTCTTCATAGACATCCGTAGCGATCGCCGCCGGGTCTGTCGTACCATCATCGGTTTCCTGAAGCTCTCCGATCTCGACGAAACCGTGTTTCGCGAAGAACGGAACCTCGAACGTCAAGCAGAAAATCCGACGGACGCCGAGCCAGCGCGCGGTCTGCAGCAGCTTCTCCAGCAGCAGGTGTCCGACCCCGAAGCCCCGGCAGGACGGATCGACGGCGAGCGTGCGGACCTCGGCCAGGTCCTCCCACATCACGTGCAGGGCGCCGCAGGCCACCACCGCACCGGTGTCGTCGCGTTCGGCGACCCAGAACTCCTGGACGGATTCGAACAGTGTGACTGTGGGCTTGTCGAGCAGAATGCCGTCGCGCGAGTAGGCGTCGATGAGCCCGCGTACGGTCCGCACGTCCGTGGTCCGCGCACGGCGGATGGTGACCTCCATGGCCGGGACGTTATCGTGTCGCGCCCGGCGGGGTCTCCCCGGTATCCGGTCCCGGCTCCGCGGATTCGGCGGGGGGCGGATCCGGCGGGAACAGAGCGGTGACCCGCAAGGCGTCCCGCAGCGCCTCGCGCTGCCCGGGCGACATCAGGCCGAAGAAGTGCACCAGGGCCGCGGCCGGATTGTCACTGGTGGCCCACGCGTCGTTCATCAGCGCGGCGGTGTACGCCTCACGGGACGAGACCGGTTCATATCGATAGGCCCGGCCGACCCGCTCGCGGCGCAGCCAGCCCTTTCTGTGGAGCTTGTCCAGGACGGTCATCACCGTGGTGTACGCGATTTCGCGTTCCGACTGCAGATCCAGGAGAACCTCGCGAACCGTCACCGGCCGGTTCCACTGCCACACCCGGGTCATGATGGCGTTCTCAAGTTCACCGAGTTGCCGGACCATAGTGCGGCCAGGATAGGGAGTGAATGGGGCAAATCTTGTGAAGTGCGCCAAACCGGCGCGCCGCCACCCCCGGAATCGGGAATGGCGGCGCGTCGGTGGTTCGGCGGCTGACGGTGTCAGTCGCGGGTTCGCTCGCGGGTCAGTCGAGGTCTTCCTTGGCCTTCTGGGCTCCGCCCTGGCTGCGGATGATGGCCCGCACCAGGAATCCGAAGCCGATCGCCATGACCAGCGGCGGCACGATCGCGCTGACGTAGTCCATCAGTCACTCCTCCTCGGTCTTCTCCGCCGTCGCGGCGGAAGCCTTCGCCTCCGGCTTCACCAACGGGAAGAGCACGGTCTCCCGGATGTTCTTGCCGGTCAGCAGCATGATCAGGCGGTCCACCCCGAGGCCGAGGCCGCCGGTCGGCGGCATCGCGTACTCCAGGGCCCGCAGGAAGTCCTCGTCGATCTGCATCGCCTCGACGTCGCCGCCGGCCGCCAGCAGGGACTGCGCGGTCAGGCGGGCGCGCTGCTCGACCGGGTCGACCAGCTCGGAGTAGGCGGTGCCGATCTCGGTACCGAAGATCACCAGGTCCCACTTCTCGGCCACGCCCGGCACCGAGCGGTGCTGGCGGGTCAGCGGGGAGACCTCGGTCGGGTAGTCCTTGATGAAGGTCGGCCGGACGGCGTTCTCCTCCAGCAGGCGCTCGACCATCTCCAGCACGATCTGACCGTGGCCCCAGTCCTTGTCGAACGGGATGCCGTGGTCGAAGGCCAGCTTGCGCAGCTCCTCGACGCCGGTCTCCGGGGTGACCTCGACGCCCAGCCGGGCGGAGATGCCCGGGTAGACGGAGACCTCCTCCCACGGCTCGGCCAGGTCGATCTCGTGCTCCACGCCGTGCGCGTCCAGGCCCTTGATCACCGTGGTGCCCAGCGCGTCCCGGGCCGCGTTGACGATCGTCTCGCGGATCAGCTCGGCCTGGGTGTCGTAGTCGCCGTACGCCTCGTACGACTCCAGCGAGGTGAACTCCGGGTTGTGGGTGGAGTCCGCGCCCTCGTTGCGGAAGTTGCGGTTGATCTCGAAGACCTTCTCGGCGCCGCCGACCACCAGCCGCTTGAGGTACAGCTCGGGGGCGATGCGCATGTAGAGGTCGATGTCGTACGCGTTGATGTGCGTCTTGAACGGGCGGGCGTTGGCGCCGCCGTGCACCGGCTGCAGCATCGGGGTCTCGACCTCGATGTAGCCGCGGTCCTCGTAGGTGCGGCGGATCGAGCGGACCACCTTGCTGCGCAGGTGCAGGATCTCGCGGGCCTCGGGGTTGACGATCAGGTCGACGTACCGCTGGCGGACCCGGGCCTCCGGGTCGGTCAGGCCCTTGTGCTTGTCCGGCAGCGGGCGCAGGCACTTGGCGGTGAGCTCCCAGCGGTCCACCATCACGGACAGCTCGCCGCGCTTGGAGGTGATCACCTCGCCCTCGACGCCGACCTGGTCGCCCAGGTCGATGTCCGTCTTCCAGGCCGCCAGCCGCTCCGCTCCCAGCTTGTCCAGGGAGAACATCACCTGGAGGTCGCCGGTGCCGTCGCGCAGCGTGGCGAAGCAGAGCTTGCCGCCGGTGCGGGAGAGGATCACCCGGCCGGTGACGCCGGCCCGCTCACCGGTCGCGGTGTCGGGTTCCAGGTCCGGGTGCTTGGCGCGCAGGTCCGCGATGGTGCTGGTGCGGGGGAAGCCGACCGGGTAGGGGTCGACACCGGCCGCCCGGAGCCGGTCCAGCTTCTCGCGCCGGACGCGCATCTGCTCGGGAAGGTCGTCGGTCGCGGGGATGGGGCTCTGATCGCTCACCCCACAAGGGTAGCCAGCCACACACCGTGCTCCGCCACGGGATAACGCAGGAGGGGGGCCGCGTCGGCGGTCCCCCTCCTCGGGTGCGGGCGGCTCAGCCGGTGCCGGTGGCGAGTTCGATCTCGTCCGGGTCCGGCGCGGCCGGGGGCGCGGGGTGGGCGGGGGGCTTGGGGCGGCGCCCGAAGAGTTCGGCCGGGGTGGGCATCCGGTGCGGGCGGGGCGGGTTCTGGGGGGCGGTGGGCCGCTCGGCGGGGGAGTCGGTGCTGCTCATCGTGATCCGTCCTCCAACAGGGGTGGGGAGACTGCTCGGGGGTGCGGCGGGGCTCGGTACGACGACGAGGTGGCGGGGCTGCCCGGTGGTGAGGGCGAGCCGCTCGCGGACGGCGGCCTCGGCCAGCGCGTGGCAGCGGCCGGCCAGCCGGGAGCGGCGGGCGCGTTCGCCGTGGCCGCACGGCTGGCGGGTCAGCCCGCGCAGCGCGGTGAGGTCCTCCGGGCCGGGCAGGTAGCCGTCGGTCACGGCTTCCTCCAGGCGTTCCAGGTAGCCGGGGGCGCTGCCGGGCAGGGCCGCCCGGTAGCGCCCGAGGTCGGCGAGCAGGAAGGCGCGCAGCCGGCCGCCCTCCTGGACGGCCTCGTCGATCGCCTCGGTCAGACGCAGCGCGTCCTGGACGTCCTCCGCCCACAGCTCGGCGCCCGGGCCGGCGAACACCGGACGGTCGGGGAGCTGGAGGTGGACGGGGACGGCGGGGTGCAGGGCTTGGGCGAGGGCGCGGCGCAGCACGCGGACTTCGTCGGCGCTGAAGGCCATGCCGCCGCGCGATCCGTGTGGCGTAGGCATGGGCTGACACTACGTGAGGAATATCCGATTTGTCGGTAGCGTCGCGCCGACGCCCCACGTTCGGCCCGGCGGAATCGGCCGCGGGAGTGGGGGAGGACGCGCGTCGGCGCCCCCCGGACGGACCGGGGGGCGCCGACGGGGGCCCCGGGGGCCGGTCAGGCCGGGCGGTTGCGCTCGAAGACCAGGCGCAGGCCGATCAGGGTGAGCCAGGGCTCGTGGACGTCGATGGTGGAGGCCTCGCCGAGGACCAGGGGGGCCAGCCCGCCGGTGGCGATCACCTGGACGTCGTCCGGGTCCTTGGACAGCTCCTTGGCCATCCGGTCGACCAGGCCGTCGACCTGGCCCGCGAAGCCGTACAGGATGCCGGACTGCATGCCCTCGACGGTGTTCTTGCCGATCACGTTGCGGGGCCGGGCCAGCTCGATCTTGCGCAGCTGGGCGCCGCGGACACCGAGCGCCTCCACCGAGATCTCGATGCCGGGGGCGATCGCGCCGCCCACGTAGTCGCCGCGGGCGTTGACGGCGTCGAAGGTGGTGGCGGTGCCGAAGTCGACCACGATGCACGGGCCGCCGTACAGGTGGTTGGCGGCCAGGGCGTTGACGATCCGGTCGGCGCCGACCTCCTTGGGGTTGTCCATCAGGACGTGCACCCCGGTCTTCACGCCGGGCTCCACGATCACCGCGGGGACGTCGCCGTAGTAGCGGCGGGTCACCTCGCGGAGCTCGTGGAGCACGGCGGGAACGGACGAGCAGATCGCCAGGCCCTCCACCGCGGCCTCCCGGACCGCGGTGTGGTTGCCCATCAACCCCTGTAGCAGCACTGCCAGTTCATCGGCCGTGCGGCGCGAATCGGTCGAGATCCGCCAATGTTCCACCACGTCCTCGCCGTCGAACAGGCCGAGCGTGGTCTGGGTGTTGCCGACGTCGATGGTGAGGAGCATGGGGCGCTTTCTGCGAGTCGGGACGGGAGGTCAGGCGCGCAGGTCGAGGCCGATGTCCAGGATCGGCGAGGAGTGGGTGAGCGCGCCCACCGCCAGGTAGTCGACACCAGTCTGGGCGACCTCGCGCGCGGTGGCCAGGGTCAGGCCGCCGGAGGCCTCCAGCTTCGCCCGGCCGGCCACCAGCTCGACGGCCTCCTTCAGCTGCGGGACGGTGAAGTTGTCCAGCAGGATCAGGTCGGCCCCGGCCGCCAGCACCGGCGGGATCTGCTCCAGGGTGTCGACCTCGATCTCGACCGGCAGGTCGGGGTAGGCGGCCTTGACGGCCCGGAAGGCCTCGGCGACGCCGCCGGCCGCGACCACGTGGTTGTCCTTGACCAGGGCGGCGTCGGACAGGGCCATCCGGTGGTTGGCGCCGCCGCCGCAGCGCACCGCGAACTTCTCCAGCGCGCGCAGGCCCGGGGTGGTCTTGCGGGTGTCCCGGACGACGGCGCCGGTGCCCTCCAGGGCGTCGGCCCAGGCGCGGGTCGCGGTGGCGATGCCGGACAGGTGGCAGAGCAGGTTGAGCGCGCTGCGCTCGGCGGTGAGCAGGTCGCGGGTGCGGGAGCGGACCGACAGCAGGACCTGGCCGGCCTCGACCCGGTCGCCGTCCTGGACGTGCCGCTCGACCTCGAACTCCTCCTCGCAGATCAGCGAGACGACCGCCTCGGCGATCCGCAGGCCGGCCACCACGCCGGCCTGGCGGGCGGTGAAGTCGGCGGTGGCTACGGCCTCGGCGGGCACGGTGGCCACCGAGGTGACGTCCTCGCCGCCGGCCAGGTCCTCGGCCAGTGCCAGGGTGGCGATGTCCTCGACCTCGATCGGGTCCAGCCCGGCCTGCTCCAGCAGCTCGGCCAGCTGCGGGTCCAGGCCGGTCTCGTAGCCCTCGCCGTCCCCGCAGGCGCAGCCGTCGCCGCAGCCGCCCTGGGCGTCGGCCAGGGGGAGTTCCTCGTGGGAGTGGGTCATGGTTCTACTGCTCCTCAGGGGTGCTGACGGGGCCGCCGGAGGCGGTGAGGGTGGTGATCAGGTGGCGCCGCCAGTGGGCGTCGTCGCGCTCGGGGAAGTCCTCGCGCCAGTGGCAGCCGCGGGTCTCCTCGCGCTGCGCGGCGGCCGCGACCAGCGCGGTGGCGACCAGCAGCAGGTTGGCGGCCTCCCAGGTCTCCACCCGCGGGTCGGCGGGCTTCTCCTCGGCGACGTGCGCGTGGGCCTGCTCGGTGAGCAGGGCCAGCCCGGCGGCGGTGCCGGCCATCGTGGCGGCCGAGCGCAGCACGCCCGCGCCGCGCGACATCAGCCGCTGGATCTCGGCGCGCGACTCGGGGGCGGGCAGCGGCACCGGCCGTGCGGCGCGGGCGGCGGCGACGTCCACGGCGCGCTCGGGCAGTGCGCCGCGGCGGTGCCGGTCGGCGAGGTCGGCGGCGATCCGCTCGGCGAAGACCAGGCCCTCCAGCAGCGAGTTGGAGGCCAGCCGGTTGGCGCCGTGCACCCCGGTGCAGGCGACCTCGCCGCAGGCGTACAGGCCGGGGACGCTGGTGCGGCCGTGCCGGTCGGTGCGGATGCCGCCGGAGGCGTAGTGCGCGGCCGGGGCGACCGGGATCGGCTCGGTGACCGGGTCGATGCCGTGCGCGCGGCAGGAGGCGAAGATGGTCGGGAAGCGCTGCTGCCACATCTCGGCGCCGAAGTGCCGCCCGTCCAGGTACATGTGCTCGGCGCCCTGCTCCTGCATGCGCCGGGTGATCGCCTTGGCGACGATGTCGCGCGGGGCCAGTTCGGCCAGCTCGTGCTGCCCGAGCATGAAGCGGGTGCCGTGCGCGTCCACCAGGTGGGCGCCCTCGCCGCGGACCGCCTCGGAGACCAGCGGCTGCTGGCCCTCGGCCTCCGGGCCGAGCCAGAGCACGGTCGGGTGGAACTGGACGAACTCCAGGTCGGTGACGGCGGCGCCGGCCCGCAGGGCGAGCGCCACGCCGTCACCGGTGGAGACCGCCGGGTTGGTGGTGGCGGAGAAGACCTGGCCCATGCCGCCGGTGGCGAGGACCACCGCGCGGGCCCGGACGGCGCCGACGCCGTCGCGCTGGCCCTCGCCCATCACGTGCAGGGTGAGGCCGGCGGCGTGCCCGTCGGCGTCGGTGAGCAGGTCGAGGACGAGGGCGTGCTCGATCAGCTCGACGCCGGGGTCGTTGCGGACGGCTTCCACCAGGGCGCGCGATATCTCGGCGCCGGTGGCGTCCCCGCCGGCGTGCGCGATCCGGCGGCGGTGGTGGCCGCCCTCGCGGGTGAGCAGGATCTCGCCGTCGGCGCCGCGGTCGAAGGCGGCGCCGACGGCGATCAGCCGGCGGACGGCGTCCGGGCCCTCGGTGACCAGGGTGCGCACGGCCTCCTCGTCACAGATCCCGGCGCCGGCCACCAGGGTGTCGTCCAGGTGCTGCTCGGGGGTGTCGCCCTCGCCCAGGGCGGCCGCGATGCCGCCCTGGGCCCAGCGGGTGGAGCCGTCGTCCAGCATCGCCTTGGTGACCACCATGGTCCGCAGGCCGGCCTTGCGGGCGTTGAGGGCGACGGTGAGGCCGGCCACCCCGGAGCCGACCACGACCACGTCGGTGGTGGCGGTCCAGCCGGGGGCCGGGGCGGTGAGGCGGTGCGTGGCGGACATGGCGTCAGTGGCTCCTTCAGCGCGCGGCGGTCGGGGCCGCGCCGTTGCCGTCACCGTACGCCCCGTCGCCGCGGAGCAGTCCGGTGCCCTCCGGGGCCTCGGCGGGGTCGCCGCCCAGGCCGGTGATCCGGTTCCGCTCGTCCACGAAGACGATGCTCGGTTCGTAGCCCTTGGCCTCGGCCGTGTCCATCTGCCCGTAGGCGATGAGTATGACCAGGTCGCCGGGGTGGACCAGGCGGGCGGCGGCGCCGTTGATGCCGATCACGCCGGAGCCGCGCGGGCCGGCGATGGTGTAGGTCTCCAGCCGGGCCCCGTTGTCGATGTCGACGATGTGGACCAGCTCGCCGGGGAGCAGGTCGGCGGCGTCGAGCAGGTCCTCGTCCACCGTGACGGAGCCGACGTAGTGCAGGTCGGCCTGGGTCACGGTGGCCCGGTGGATCTTGGACTTGAGC
Organism: Kitasatospora sp. NPDC091276; assembly: GCF_040684355.1. NCBI lineage: Bacteria > Bacillati > Actinomycetota > Actinomycetes > Kitasatosporales > Streptomycetaceae > Kitasatospora > Kitasatospora sp. NPDC091276. Next base: position 149,463 of record NZ_JBFBFU010000003.1, read on the forward strand.
ATGGTGCGGAGCATTGCGGGTCACGCCTCCTGTGAGTGCATGCCTGAAAGGGGAGCTCTTGCCGAACGGTTCCGTGCCGGGTGGCCGGTTGCCTAGCGGCAGATGACGTGGACGTTGTCGATCAGGCGGGTGGAACCCACCTTCGCGGCGACGGCCAGCACCGCCGCGCCCTGGAAGTCGTCCGCCGCTTCGCTGAAGTCGTGCGGGTCGATCAGGGCGAGGTAGTCGAGGGTGATGCCTTCGGCCGCGTCCAGGACGGCCGAGGCGGCCTCGCGGACGGCCTTCGGGCCCTGGGCGGCGGCGTCCCGGCCGGCGAACAGCGCCTTGGAGAGGGCGAGGGCCTGCTCGCGCTCGTCGGTGGAGAGGTAGCGGTTGCGCGAGGAGCGCGCCAGCCCGTCCTCCTCGCGGGCGGTCGGCACCCCGACCACCTCGACGTCGAAGTCCAGGTCGGCGACCATCCGCTGGATGATCGCGAGCTGCTGCGCGTCCTTCTCGCCGAAGAACGCGAAGTCCGGGTCGGTGATGTGCAGCAGCTTGGCGACGACGGTCAGCACGCCGTCGAAGTGGCCGGGGCGGGTGGCGCCCTCGAAGCGCTCGCCCATCGGGCCGGCCGACAGGCGCACCTGCGGCCGGCCGTTCGGGTACACCTCGTCGACGGAGGGCGCGAACACCACGTCGGCGCCGTTCTCCTCGGCCAGCTTCACGTCCTCGTCCAGGCTGCGCGGGTAGCGCTCCAGGTCCTCGGCCGGGCCGAACTGCAGCGGGTTGACGAAGACCGTCACCGCCACCCGGCCCTCCTGGCCGACCTGCTTGCGGGCGGCCCGGATCAGCGCGGCGTGGCCCTCGTGCAGCGCGCCCATGGTCATCACGACGGCGTTGTCGACCGGGCGCTCGTCCGGCCAGAACGCGGCCTCGAAGTCGTCCACGGTGCGGGTGACGACGGCCCGGTGGACCTTCGGCGCCCGCTGGGTCCTGACCGGCTGCTTTCCGCGTGCCATTAGCGATTCTCCTCGTTCAGTACGTCCAGCAGCGCCGCCGCCGACGCTTCGTCGATCGTCCCGTTGGCGAGCGCCCGCTGCGCGGTGGCGCGGGCCATCGCCCGGTAGGCCGCCGGGATGTCCGGGGACACCGTACTGAGCTGCGCCAGGTGGCGCCGTACGGTGCCCGCGTCGCCCCGGGCGACCGGGCCGGTGAGGGCCGCGTCGCCGGAGCGCAGGCTGTTGTCCAGGGCGGCGCCGAGCAGCGGGCCGAGCAGCCGGCCGGGCTCGGCGACGCCGGCCGTGCGCAGCAGGTCCATCGCCTGCGCGACCAGGGTGACCAGGTGGTTCGCGCCGTGCGCGAGGGCCGTGTGGTAGAGCGGGCGGACCTGCTCCGGCACCCACTCCGGCTCGCCGCCCATCTCCACCACCAGCGCCTCGGCGACCGGCCGCAGCTCTTCGGGGGCGGTCACCCCGAACGGGCAGCCGGCCAGCCGGTCCAGGTCGACGGAGGTGCCGGTGAAGGTCATCGCCGGGTGCAGCGCCAGCGGCAGCGCCCCGGCCAGGGTGGCGGGCTCCAGGATGCCGACGCCGTGCGCGCCGGAGGTGTGCACCAGCAGCTGCCCGGGGCGGACGGCGCCGGTCGCGACGAGGCCGGTCACCAGGTCGGCCAGCGTGTCGTCCGGCACGGTGAGCAGCACCAGGTCGGCGGCGGCCAGCACCTGCGGCGGGGTGACGATCCGCACCCCCGGCAGCAGCGCCTCGGCGCGGCGGCGGGAGGTGGCGGACACCCCGGAGGCGGCGACCACGGTGTGCCCGGCGAGCTGCAGGGCGGCGCCCAGCGCCGGGCCGACCCGGCCGGTGCCGACCACGCCGACGGCCAGCCGGGCCGGGCGGTTGCCGGGGTCGGTCGGGTCGTCGGCGTAGCCCGGGTGGCTCGGGTCGTTCAGGTGGCTCGGATCGCCGAAGCCGTCGGCGAGCGGGGCGAACCCGCCGTCGGCGGCGTGGTCGGCACTGTCGGACGTGTTCACGGCCCGGCCCTCGTCCTTAGCTCCTCGTTCCGGTCCTCTTCGGGTACCGGACGTACCGGCCCATTCTACGGGCGCTCAGCCGGTCCTCCACGGGGTGCTCCACGGGATGCCCGGGGATACCCGGGGATGCCCGGGGGCGCTCAGTCCGTCGCCCCGGCCCGGATCAGCCCGGCCTCGTAGGCGAGCACCACGGCCTGGACCCGGTCGCGCAGGCCGAGCTTGGCGAGGATCCGGCCGACGTGGGTCTTCACGGTGGCCTCGGAGAGCACCAGCCGGGCCGCGATCTCGCCGTTCGACAGCCCCTGGGCGACCAGCAGGAACACCTCCCGCTCCCGCTCGGTCAGCGGCCCGAGGGCGTCCGCGCCGGGCGCGCTCTGCGGAGTCGGCAGCACCTCGGCGAAGCGGTCGATCATGCGGCGGGTGGTGGTCGGCGCGACCACCGCGTCCCCGCCGTGCACCGCGCGGATCGCGGCCACCAGCTCGGTCGGCGGGACGTCCTTGAGCAGGAAGCCGCTGGCGCCGGCCTTGAGCGCGGCGAAGGCGTACTCGTCCAGGTCGAAGGTGGTCAGGATGAGCACGTGCGGGGCGTTGGGCACGGGGCTGCCGTCCTCGGCCAGGCAGATCCGGCGGGTGGTCTGCACCCCGTCCAGGCGCGGCATCCGCACGTCCATCAGGATCACGTCCACCTCGGTGTGCCGCAGCTGCTCCAGGGCCCGGGCGCCGTCGCCGGCCTCGGCGACGATCTCGATGTCGCCCTGCGACTGCAGGATCATCCGGAAACCGGTGCGCAGCAGTTCCTGGTCGTCGACGAGCATCACGCGGATGGTCAAGGTGGCTCCTTCAGGGGGCGTCGGGGGGACCGGGGGGTTAGTGGGCCGCCTTGAGCGGCAGGATGGCGCGGATCCGGAAGCCGCCGCCGGGGCGGGGGCCCACGTCGAGGCTGCCGCTGACCATGCCGACCCGCTCGCGCATGCCGATCAGGCCGTGACCGAGGCCGTCCGTGCCGCCGGTGGCCAGTTGCTCGTCGGTGCTGCCGCGGCCGTCGTCCTCGACCAGGACGGCCAGCTCGCGCTCGCCGAAGTCGACCGCGACCCGGGCGTGCACGTCGGGGCCGCCGTGCTTGCGGACGTTGGTCAGCGCCTCCTGGACGATCCGGTAGACCGTCAGCTCGACGCCGCGCGGCAGCTCGCGCGGATGCCCGGAGGTCGCGTAGTCCACCTGAAGCCCGGCCGTGCGGACCTGCTCCAGCAGCTCCGGCAGTTCCTCGACGCCCGGCTGCGGCACGTACTCCTCGGCGGTGTCGGCGGTGCGCAGCACGCCCAGCAGGCGGCGCATCTCGACCAGCGCCTGCCGGCCGGTGGACGCGATCGTGCCGAGCGCCTCCTTCGCCTGCTGCGGCGAGTTGTCGAGCACGTACGCGGCGCCGTCGGCCTGGACGATCATCACCGAGACGTTGTGCGCGACCACGTCGTGCAGCTCGCGGGCGATCCGGGCGCGCTCGGCGGCCACCGCCACCTTGGACTGGGCGTCCCGCTCGCGCTCCAGCCGGGCGGCGCGGTCCTCCAGCTCGGTCAGGTAGGCCCGGCGCACCCTGGTCAGCCGCCCCCACGCCCAGCACAGGATGAACGGGGTGCTCATCAGCAGCGTGATCAGCGCCGCCTCGCCGAAGGAGTACGGGCGGGTGTGGAAGTCCCCGGCGCCGTTGGAGACCGTCTTCAGCGGGTGGAGCTGCCAGAACACCAGTGGCCCGGCGGCCAGCCCGGCGACCAGCGCCAGCCGGGACGTCCACTTCTGGCCGAAGGCGGCGCCGGTGTACGCGAACACCAGGTAGGCGATGGAGGAGGCGGCCGGGAGGACGTCGGCGGCCACCTGGCCGAGGCCCAGGCCGGTGGCGGCGGCCACGGTGACGTCGGGGAAGCGTCGGCGGAAGACCATGAGCGCGGGCAGCAGCACCGCGATCAGGATCTGTGCGTCGAAGCGCCAGCCGTCGCTGGAACTGTCGTTCGGCAGCAGGCTGGCGAAGAGCACCATCGCAGCCCAGGCGGCGTCGACCACCACGGGGTGACGGCGGAGCCAGGCGTTGAGTCGATGCACGTCTCCAGCCTAGGCAGTCACCTGGCGTGTTCAGGTCCGCCGGTAGGGCGATCCGTCCTACTCCGTAGGTCGGAGACGCACCGTACCGGTGGGGAGGGCGCGCCCGGCTCCGGGTAGCGTCCCGCGCTATGACTTGGATGCGGTGGGCGCCCGCCATGGAGCAGGCCCTGTACGACCCGGACGGCGGCTTCTACCGCAGGCCGGAGGGCCCCGCCGGGCACTTCCGCACCTCGGTGCACGCCTCGCCGAGGTTCGCCCGCGCGGTGGCCCGGCTGCTACTGGAGGTTGACGCCGCCCTGGGCCGTCCGGAGGAGCTGGCCCTCGTCGACGTCGGGGCCGGACGCGGCGAACTGCTCACCGGGGTGCTGGCCGAACTGCCCGGCGAGGTGCTGGCGCGGCTGCGCCCGTACGGCGTGGAGATCGCGCGGCGCCCGGCGGGCCTGCCGTCCACAGCCCTGTGGACGGACGAGGTGCCGCGGGGCCTCACCGGGCTGTTGTTCGCCAACGAATGGCTGGACAACGTGCCGCTGGACGTCGGCGAGGTCGACGAGGACGGGGTGCTGCGCTACCGGGAGGTGGACACCGCGACCGGCGGGGAACGGCTCGGCGGGCCCGCCTCGGCGGCCGACGCGGCCTGGGCCGAGCGCTGGTGGCCGGTCGGGCACCCCGGGGACTTCGTGGAGTTCGGCGGCCCCCGGGACGCCGCCTGGGCGCGGGCCGTCGCCGGGCTGGAGCGCGGCCTGGCCGTCGCGGTCGACTACGGGCACACCGCCGACCGGCGCCCGCTGTTCGGCACCCTCACCGGCTTCCGGGGCGGCCGCGAGGTGTCGCCGGTGCCGGACGGCTCCTGCGACGTCACCGCGCACGTCGCCCTGGACTCCGCGGCGGCGCCCGGCCTCCACAGCCTGTGGACAACCCAGCGGGACGCCCTGCGCGCCCTCGGCGTGAGCGGCGCCCGGCCGCCGCTCGCGCTCGCCTCCACCGACCCGGCCGGCTACCTGCGGGCGCTCGGCGGGGCCGGCGAGGGCGCCGAACTGACCGACCCGGCCGGGCTCGGCGCCTTCGGCTGGCTCGCCCAGGCCGTCCGCATGCCGGTACCGGAGGCCCTGGCCGCCCTGCCGGGGTGGCAGACTCTGACCTCATGAGGGAGACCACGGTCGGCATCGGGGCGGGAGCCGAGAACTTCACCGGCGAGGCGGGCACCACCGACATGGTGCTCAACATCGGCCCGCAGCACCCCGCCACGCACGGCGTGCTGCGACTGCGGCTGGTGCTCGACGGCGAGCGGATCATCACCGCCGAGCCGGTGATCGGCTACATGCACCGGGGCGCGGAGAAGCTGTTCGAGGCCCGCGACTACCGGCAGATCATCATGCTGGCCAACCGGCACGACTGGCTCTCCGCCTTCGGCAACGAGCTCGGCGTCGTCCTCGGCGTCGAGCGGATGCTCGGCATGGAGGTGCCCGAGCGGGCGGTGTGGATCCGCACCCTGCTCGCCGAACTCAACCGGGTGCTCAACCACCTGATGTTCCTCGGCTCGTACCCGCTGGAACTCGGCGGCATCACCCCGATCTTCCACGCCTTCACCGCCCGCGAGGACCTCCAGCACGTCCTGGAGGAGGCCTCCGGCGGGCGCATGCACTACATGTTCAACCGGGTCGGCGGCCTCAAGGAGGACATCCCGGCCGGCTGGCTCGGCCGCGTCCGCACCGCCGTCGCCACCGTCCGCTCCCAGCTGCCGGTCTTCGAGGACCTCGTCCTCGGCAACGAGATCTTCCGTGCCCGCACCGCCGGCGTCGGCGCCCTCACCCGGGCCCAGGCCGAGGCGTACGGCGTCAGCGGGCCGATCGCCCGCGCCAGCGGCCTCGATTTCGACCTGCGCCGCGACGAGCCCTACCTCGCGTACGGCTCCGACGAACTGCGGCAGGTGCTCACCGTGGTCACCCGCGAGGAGGGCGACTGCCTGGCCCGGTTCGAGTGCCTGCTGGAGCAGACCCTCAACTCGCTGGACCTCGCCGACGCCTGCCTCGACAAGATCGCCACCCTGCCGCCCGGCCCGGTCAACCAGCGGCTGCCCAAGGTGCTCAAGGCCCCCGAGGGCAGCACCTACTCCTGGACCGAGAACCCGCTCGGCATCAACGGCTACTACCTGGTCTCGCGCGGTGACAAGACGCCGTGGCGGCTCAAGCTGCGCTCGGCGTCCTTCAACAACGTCCAGGCGCTGACCGAGCTGCTGCCCGGGACGCTGGTCGCGGACATGGTGGCGATCCTCGGGTCGATGTTCTTCGTCGTCGGGGACATCGACAAGTAGGGCCCGGCCCTTTGCGGGCCGGGCCTGCGCAGGGCCGGTGTTTCCCGGGCCGGTGCTTCCCGGGCTCAGCCCTTCTTCGGCCGCTTGGCCGGGTCGGCCGGGTGCGGGGCCACCTTGCGGTCGCCCTTGGTGGCGATCCGCTCCGCGCACAGGCCGGCCAGCACGTCGTACGCCGCCTTGCCCATCAGCTCGGTCAGCTCGGGGCGGTAGCTGACGTACACCGGGTCCGGCCCCTGGTGCGCCGCCGGGCTGCCCGTGCACCACCAGTGCAGGTCGTGGCCGCCCGGGCCCCAGCCGCGGCGGTCGTACTCGCCGATCGAGACCTGGAGGTAGCGGGTGTCGTCCGGCCGGTCGATCCAGTCGTAGGTGCGGCGGACCGGCAGCTGCCAGCAGACGTCCGGCTTCGTCTCCAGCGGCTCCCGGCCCTCCTTGAGCGCCAGCGCGTGCAGCGCGCAGCCGGCGCCGCCCGCGAAGCCGGGGCTGTTCACGAAGATGCAGGCCCCGTTCACCCGGCGGGTCTGGCGGTCGCCGTCCTCGTCGAGCATGGTGACGCCGCCGTCGGACGTGATCCGGCCCGCGGCGTCGGTGCCGTGCGCGAAGTTCTCCCACAGCTCGGGCGTCAGCCGCTTCGCGTGGCCGAGGACGCGCTTCTCGTCGTCCTCGTCCGAGTAGTGCGCGCCCAGCGTGCAGCAGCCGTCCGACTCGCCGCGGCCCTCGCGGATGCCGTGGCAGCCCTGGCCGAAGACGCAACCCCAGCGGGAGGTCAGCCAGGTGAGGTCACAGCGGAACACCTGCTCCTCGTCGTCGGGGTCGGCGAACTCGACCCAGGCGCGCGGGAAGTCGAGCGGGACCTCGTCACGGGGGATCCCGCCGAGCGGCGTCTCGCCGCGCAGGGTCGGCATCGCCAGGTCGACGGGGGCGGGGGAGGCCTTGGACTTCTTCTTGGACGTTTCTGCTGGTGCCACCCGGCAAGGGTAGAGCCTTCGGGGCGGCCTGCCCGGACCCGTCCGGGTGATCCGGGGTGCGCCGCCGCGCCGGTGGTGGCCGGCCGACCGCAGGCTGGAGGGAACCGGGCGGCACTGTCGGGTTGTCAGATCAGTTTGATGATCTCGCGTTGACCCGTATTGGATGCCCTGGAACACCCCGGATCACCACTGGAGCACCGAGCCGTGACCGCCTCGCCCCGCGCCGCCCAGACGGCCGTCCTCGCCGCCCTCGCGGTCCTGGCCGCCGGGTGCGCCTCCGCGCCCGCGCTGCGGGCCCGGTCGGCCGCCGCCGCTCCGCTGTGCGACGCCCCGGTGGTGATCGGCCACCGGGGCGCCCCGCGCAACGCCCCCGAGAACACCATGGCCTCCTTCGAGACCGCCCTCGACCAGGGCGCCGACTGGCTGGAGACCGACGTCCAGACCACCAGGGACGGCGTCCCGGTGCTGATGCACGACCCCACGGTGGACCGCACCACCAACGGCAAGGGTGCCATCGCCGACCTGACCGCCGCCCAGATCGCCGCCCTGCGGGTGACCGTCGGCCCCGGCCCCACCGAGCCCGTCCCCACCCTCCAGGAACTGCTCAAGCGCCTCTCCGACAGCAACGCCACCCTGCTGATGGAGATCAAGTGGCAGCGCGCCGAGGACGTCACCCGGATCGCCCGGATCGCCGCAGCCAGCGGTGCCCGGGTCGTCCTCTACTCGTTCTCGGCGGAGCACCTGCGCCAGGCCCACGCCGCCGCGCCCGCCCTGCCGGTCGTGCTGATCCAGGGCTCCGCCATCGCCGAGGACCCGGGTGACCTGCCGCTGCGCGGCATCGCCCTGGACGCGGCGCTGGCCAGCGCCTCCCGGATCGCCGCCGAGCGCAAGGCGGGCCGCGAGGTGTACGTCTGGACGCTCGACGACGAGGAGTCCTGGCAGCTGATGTCGGCCCGGGACGCCGACGGCCTGATCACCGACACCCCGGGCCGGGCCCGCCGCTGGGTGGACACCAACTGCCGCCCCGAGCGCCGGGCCGGACCGCGCGGCCACTGACGCGTCCGGTCGCCGGCGGCGGGGTACGGCCGGGACCGGTGTGAAGACGGTCGAGACCGGTTTCGCCCGGGGCCGGATCGCGTAGCGTGGAGAGTTATGCGACTCGGTGTACTCGACGTAGGTTCCAACACCGTCCACTTCCTCGTGGTGGACGCCCATCCGGGTGCCGCCCCGCTGCCCGCGTACTCGCACAAGGCCGAACTGCGGCTGGCCGAACTGCTCGACGGCGACGGCGCGATAAGCGAGGCAGGCGTCGAGCGGCTGGTCGGCCACATCGCCTCGTCGCTGCGGGTCGCGGAGGACAAGGGGGTCGTCGACATCCTGCCGTTCGCCACCTCCGCCGTCCGGGAGGCCGCCAACGGCGAGGAGGTGCTGCGCCGGGTCGCCACGGAGACCGGGGTGGAGCTGCGGGTGCTGTCCGGGCAGGACGAGGCCCGGCTCACGTTCCTGGCCGTCCGGCGCTGGTTCGGCTGGTCCTCGGGCCGACTGCTCAACCTGGACATCGGCGGCGGCTCGCTGGAGATCGCTTGCGGCCTGGACGAGCAGCCCGACGTCGCCTGCTCGCTGCCGCTGGGCGCCGGCCGGCTCACCGCCCGCTGGCTGCCCGGCAACGTCGCCGACCCGGACGGGCTGCGCGGGCTGAGACGCCACATCCGGGCCGAGATGGCCACCGTCGTGGGCGAGGTCGCCCGGCTCGGCGCGCCGCAGCACGCCGTCGCCACCTCCAAGACCTTCAAGCAGCTGGCCCGGATGACCGGCGCCGCCCCCGCCGACGCCGGCCCGTACACCGACCGCCGGCTCACCCGCAGCGGGTTGTCCGCCTGGCTGCCGCGACTGTCCTCGATGACCGTCGAGGAGCGGGCACGGATCCCCGGCGTCTCCGAGGGCCGCGCCAAGCAGCTGCTGGCCGGGGCGCTGGTCGCGGACGCCGCGATGGACCTGTTCGGCCTCGACGAGCTGGACGTCTGCCCGTGGGCGCTGCGCGAGGGCATCATCCTGCGCCGCCTGGACGCCATGGACGGCTCCGCCGACCGCCGCCGCCCGGCCCTCACCCCGTAGGGCCCCCGCGCCGCAGGGCTCCACACCGTCGGCCCCGTGGCCCGTCCGGCGGCTCCCGCCGGGGCCGGCCGGGGATCCGGTCCCGTTCGGAGCGCGGTCCGCTTACGCTGTCTCCCGTGGCGCAACCAGCGGGCGAGGACCGGACGCGGGAGGGCCGCGCTCCCGGGGACGGGCAGCCGCGGCCGGACGGCCCGCGCCGCAAACTCGGCAAGGCCGTCAAGGGTGCCACCGGGGCGCAGGCCGCGAAGGCCGTCGAGGCGGCCCGGCGCACCGGGCGCAGGAGCGCCGCGCGCAAGGCCGCCGAGCAGCCGTCCGTGCCCGAGGCGAAGCAGCCCGCGGGAGGCGCGTCCGAGGCGAAGACGCCCGCCGGGACGAAGCCTGTCGGGACGAAGTCCGAAACGAGCAAGCCCGCGGGGACGAAGCCCGCGGGGACGAAGCCCGAAGCGAGGAAGTCCGGAACGCGGAAGGCCGCCGCGACCGCCGCCCCCCGGGAGACCCGCACCGCCCGGGCCGCCGGCGCCGCCAAGGCCGCCGTCCAGTCGGTGCGCTCGGTCAAGGCTGCCCGCCGCGACGCCGCCCGCCCGCCGCTGCTGCGCACCACCGACCGGCTGGTGCTGCCCTCGCACCCGGCCCTGCACATCCCCGACACCAAGGTGGTCCTGTCCACCGCGTCGGTGTACCCGGCGGGCACCGCCGTCGCCTTCGAGCTGGCCGCCAAGCTCGGCTACGACGGGGTCGAGGTGATGGTCTGGAACGACCCGGTCAGCCAGGACATCGAGGCCCTGCGCCGCCTCTCCGACGCCCACCAGCTGCCGATCCTGGCCGTGCACGCGCCGTGCCTGCTGATCACCCAGCGGGTGTGGACCACCGACCCGTGGACCAAGCTGGTCCGGGCCCGGGCGGCGGCCGAGAAGCTCGGTGCGAGCGCCGTCGTGGTCCACCCGCCGTTCCGCTGGCAGCGCCAGTACGCCCGGGACTTCGTGACGGGCATCAACCGGATGGCGGGCGAGACCGACGTCCGCTTCGCGGTGGAGAACATGTACCCGTGGCGCTACCGCGACCGCGAGGTGCTGGCCTACGCCCCGGGCTGGGACGTCACCGACGAGGAGTACCGGCACTTCACCATCGACCTCTCGCACGTCGCCACCTCCCGGATCGACGCGTTCGCCATGGTCGAGCGGATGGGCGACCGGCTCGCCCACATCCACCTCGCCGACGGCAGCGGCTCCGGCAAGGACGAGCACCTGATCCCGGGCCGCGGCAAGCAGCCCTGCGCCGAACTGCTGGAGCACCTGGCCCGTACCGGTTTCGACGGCCACGTGGTGCTGGAGGTCAACACCCGCCGCTCCGCGTCCCCCGCCGAACGCGAGGCCGACCTGGCCGAGGCGCTCGCCTTCACCCGCTTGCACCTGGCCACCCCCTCGCGCGTACGCTGAGGAACCGCGCCCGGCTGGGTGCGAACTTCCTTGCTTAAGGGGAGAGATGACGGACCAACAGGACTTCCGGGAGATCGCCGAGAGCTTCGGCGGGGTCGCCGCCGAGTACGACCGGGCCCGCCCCGGCTACCCGGACGGGCTGTTCGAGGCGCTGGAGCGGTTGTCCGGTCGCCGCCTCAAGGGGGCCCGGGTGCTGGACGTCGGCGCCGGCACCGGCATCGCCACCCGGCTGCTGGCCGCGCGCGGCGCCGACGTCGTCGCGGTGGAGCCCAACGCGGGCATGGCCGCCCAGTTCCTGGCCTCCTCGGCGGGCCTGCCGCTGGTCAGGGCCGGCGGTGACGAACTGCCGTTCCACGACGACTCCGCGGATCTGATCAGCTACGCCCAGTCCTTCCACTGGACCCGCACCGAACGGGCCATCCCCGAGGCGATCCGGGTGCTGCGGCCCGGCGGCGCCCTCGCCGTCTGGTGGAACGTGCACGACGAGACCGTGCCCTGGGTCCGGGCCCGGGTGGAGCGGCTGAGCGCCGCGCTGCCCAGCTACCACGGCTACGGCCGGATCGCCGAGTTCACCGCCCTGCTGGCCCCGGCCGGGCTGAGGGTCGAACGCGCGGTGCTGCGCTGGGAGCGTCGGATCACCGTCGACCACGTGCTCGACGACCTGGTCTCCCGCTCGTTCATGGCCTCGCTCTCCCCCGCCGAGCGCGAACCGGTGCTGGCCGTCGAGCGGCAGGCGATGATCGCCGAGTTCCCGGACGGCCGGGTGGTCGAGCCCTACGTCCTGGAACTGGCGGTGGGGATCACCCCGGCCTGACCTGCACCTCGGCCCGACCCGCGCCCGGACGGCCCGCCCGCGTGACCGCATCGCGGACGGACCGTCCGCCGCCTGGACGGCGGGCGTAGGCTCGGTAGCCACAGCGGCCCCCGCATCCTCCTACCGGCGGGGCGCCGGCGAGAGCCCCGAAGGAGTGGAGCACAGTGCCCGAGCTGAGGTCCCGTACGGTCACCCACGGTCGCAACATGGCAGGCGCCCGGGCGCTTCTCCGGGCCGCCGGCGTAGCCCGCGAGGACTTCGGCAAGCCGATCATCGCGGTCGCCAACTCCTTCACCGAGTTCGTCCCGGGCCACACCCACCTCCAGCCGGTCGGCCGGATCGTCTCCGAGGCGATCAAGCAGGCGGGCGGCATCCCGCGCGAGTTCAACACCATCGCCGTGGACGACGGCATCGCGATGGGCCACGGCGGCATGCTCTACTCGCTGCCCTCGCGCGACCTGATCGCCGACTCGGTCGAGTACATGGTCAACGCGCACTGCGCCGACGCGCTGATCTGCATCTCCAACTGCGACAAGATCACCCCGGGCATGCTGATGGCCGCGCTGCGCCTGAACATCCCGACCGTCTTCGTCTCCGGCGGCCCGATGGAGGCCGGCAAGGCCACCCTCGTCGACGGCACCGTGCGCAGGCTCGACCTGATCGACGCGATCTCCCAGGCGGCCAACGAGAACGTCTCCGACGAGGACATCGCGATCATCGAGGAGAACGCCTGCCCCACCTGCGGCTCGTGCTCCGGCATGTTCACCGCCAACTCGATGAACTGCCTCACCGAGGCCATCGGCCTCTCGCTGCCCGGCAACGGCTCCGTCCTCGCCACCCACACCGCCCGCAAGGCCCTGTACGAGCGGGCCGGGCGGACGGTCGTCGAGATCGCCGACCGCCACTACGGCCAGGACGACGCCTCGGTGCTGCCCCGCGCGATCGCCACCCGCGCCGCCTTCGAGAACGCCATGGCCCTGGACATCGCCATGGGCGGCTCGACCAACACCATCCTGCACCTGCTCGCCGCCGCCCAGGAGGCCGAGCTGGACTTCGACCTGCGGGCCATCGACGCCGTCTCCCGCCGGGTCCCCTGCCTGTCCAAGGTCGCGCCCAACGGCTCGTACTACATGGAGGACGTGCACCGGGCCGGCGGCATCCCCGCCATCCTCGGCGAGCTGTACCGGGGCGGAATGCTCAACGAGGACGTCCACACCGTCCACTCCGACTCCCTCGCCGAGTGGCTCAAGACCTGGGACGTGCGCGGCGGTTCGCCCTCCGCCGAGGCCGTCGAACTGTGGCACGCCGCCCCCGGCTGCGTCCGCTCCGCCGAGGCCTTCTCCCAGTCGGAGCGCTGGGAGTCGCTGGACACGGACGCCGCCGGGGGCTGCATCCGCAGCGTCGAGCACGCCTACTCGGTCGAGGGCGGCCTCGCCGTCCTGCACGGCAACCTCGCCGAGGACGGCTGCATCGTGAAGACCGCCGGCGTCGACGAGTCGATCTGGACCTTCAGCGGCCCGGCCGTGGTCGTCGAGTCCCAGGACGACGCCGTCGAGGCGATCCTCGCCAAGCGGGTCAAGGAGGGCGACGTCGTCGTCATCCGCTACGAGGGCCCCAAGGGCGGCCCGGGCATGCAGGAGATGCTCTACCCGACGTCCTTCCTCAAGGGCCGCGGCCTCGGCAAGGCCTGCGCGCTGGTCACCGACGGCCGCTTCTCCGGCGGCACCTCCGGCCTGTCCATCGGCCACGCCTCCCCGGAGGCCGCCTCCGGCGGCACCATCGCCCTGGTCGAGGACGGCGACACCATCGCCATCGACATCCCGGGCCGGAGCATCTCCCTGGAGGTGCCCGACGAGGTCCTGGCCGAGCGCCGCCGCGCCCTGGAGGCCGCGGGCGGCTACCGCCCGAAGAACCGCGACCGCCAGGTCAGCCAGGCCCTGCGCGCGTACGCCGCGATGGCCACCTCCGCCGACAAGGGCGCCGTCCGCGACGTCACCAAGCTCGGCTGAGTCCCGCAGCACCGCAGGAGCCGTTCCGCAGGCCGGGGCGGCTCCTCGCGCGTTGGGTGATAATCGACCCCGTGAGCGAGCAGCCCCCCACCCCCGCACCCAAGCCCGCAGGCGCCCCCGAGCCGGAGCCGATCCGCTGGTTCGGCACCAGCTGGGTGAACCGGGACAACGGCTACTGGCTGCGCCGCGTCGCCGTGTCGGCCGGCGCGCTGGTCACGACCGCCGCCGCCGTCCTGCTGCTGCGCTTCGGCGTCGAGGGCGTCGCCCTCTCCGACGGTGGCGGCTTCCTGAACGGGCTGCTGACGGCCGCGATCGCGGTCTGCTCGATGATGTGCGTCATGCGCACCTGGAAGGTCCTCACCGAGGGCAAGGACCAGTTGAGCGGCTGGATGGCCGAGGACAAGTCGCTCGGCGCGGTCTGGCTCATCGGCGGCGCCGGCAGCCTGGCCGCCTACTTCGCCCGCAGCCTGGTCGAGGCCCCCGGCGAGGCGGTCAGGCGCTCCTCGTACGAGCGGGCCGTCGCCCAGTACGAGAAGCGCCAGGCGGGCCGCAGCGGCCGGCCCGGCGCCAAGGCGCCGGGCCGGGGCAAGCGCCGGGGCTGAGCCTCAGAGGCGGCTGGCCGCGCCGCACTCGTCGGCGGTCGACAGGTCCTTGCGGCGGTCGTACGGGTCCGTCGTGGGGCCGGTCGGACGGCTGCCCGGGGCGTCCGGCGACTGCGCCGCGAACTGGTCGAACTGCGGGTGGTAGTAGCCGTCGTAGACGTCGCAGGACGAGTTGGCGGACTCCGAACCGCCGCCCTCGCCGAACACGAGCTTCTTCGGGTTGGTCCGGTAGCGGGCCGGGTCGTAGAAGCGGAAGTTCTCGACCCGGCGCACGATCGTGCGCGTGGTCCAGGTGTCCCCGGTCACGTCGGCCGCCGGCACCAGCAGGCCCACCGGCCTGGCCGTGCCGTCCTTCGGCGCGGCCGGCTTCGTGGGCGGCTGTCCGCCCGTCGGCGGCTGGGGTGACGCGGCGCGCTTGGCGGCGTCCGGGCCGGGGCGCATCGCGTACACGTAGCTGAAGTCGGCGTGGACGAGGAGGCCCTTGTCCCCGTCGCCCTCGAAGGTGATCCGGCCCTGCACCTTGACCGTGTCGCCCACCTGGACGGCCTCGCGCTGGTCGAAGCGGCTGAACCAGGTGGTCGGGTCGGTGTCCTTGGAGGGGTTCGCCAGCGCGTCGATCGCGCGGTCCCGGTCCTCCCGGTCCAGCAGCGCCAGGGCGGCTTCCGGCCGGCCGCCCGCGATCACCTGCGGGTCCAGGTTGGCGGCGGTCAGGTAGTCCTTGACCAACTGCAGCTGGGCGCCCACCTGTTCGGCGGAGAACACGCCGGTGGCCCGGGCGTCGGGCAGGACGAAGGCCTCGGCGCCGTTCGGCCAGCCCTCGGCGATGGAACCGGCCCACGGGTGGTCCACGGTCGGCTGCTGCTCGTCGACCTTCGGCGGTGCGGCGGTCGGCTTGGCCGTCTCCGGGGCGACGGTGGGCACGGGGGTGCGGGCCGTCGAGGAGTCGCCGCCGTAGTGGTCGGAGTACCAGCTGCGCAGCCCGTCGAGGTTCAGGGCCGCGAGCAGCACCGCGATGGTCAGCACGACGTACAGCGGCGCGCGCCAGTCCAGCCGGCGGCGGCGCGGGCGCGGGTTGCCCCACGGGTCGGTCACCGGGGGCTTCGGCGTGCGACCGAACCGGCGGCCTGCCTTGGCCGGGCCGTCGTTGACCGAGCGGCGGCCGCCCGGGTCGACCGGCGGGGTGTGCTTCCACCGGGCGGCCAGCATCCGGGTGCGCCCGGACTGCTCGGTGACGGCGGCCCCCTTGACGAACTCCTCGTCCAGGACGAGGTCTGCGAACGGGTCCTTCCCGCCCGCTCCGGACGGGTCGGACCCGCCCGGCTCACGGCCCTCGGCGGGGCGCGGTTGTGGATCTTCGGCTATCGGCATCGCGCCAGTATGCCGACGGGGTGTGACGATTCGTCGGTCGGGGGCACACCTTGTGGTGAACTCGTGTGCGGGCGCGGTGATCCGGCCCGGTCTGTTCCGTTCCGGCCGTGTCCGGTGCGCTCTGCGGGGGCGTCAGTCCTTGGTGCGGGCCTGCTTCACCGATCCCACGATCCCGGCGACGGCCAGCAGGATGCCGGCCGGCAGCAGCGCCAGGAAGAACGCGCCGAACAGGCCCGCGTCCCCGAGCAGCAGTTGCGCCAGCATGTCCAGCACCAGCAGCCCGCCGGCCGCCGGGAGGGCCGACTGCCACGGGTGGTCGTTCGCCCAGCGGCGCAGCCGCCGTTCGGAGGTGTCGCGGCGCAGCTGCCCGCCGACGGTGCCGACCAGGAAGAAGAAGAACAGGGCCCAGCCGGCCGGCCCGGCCAGCATGCCCAGGGACCAGTGCCCGGAGATCGCGTCGATCCCCAGGGCGGTCGCACCCACCACCGCACCGACCCCCGCGGCCGTCCGCCACGGTCCCACGGTCGCCGAGGCGACGGCGAGTTGCCGGTTCTCACGTCGGGACATTTCGTCGTGTGCCATGACTCCACGGTGCTCCCGTGCGGCGCCGGAGGCCATAGGGGAAACCCCCGAGATTCTCCCTAGGGACGAGGCGGGGCAACCCGTCGCCGACCACGGGCTGGACGGTCCCTGCGGGTGCCCCCGTGCGGTGCGAGGATGGCCGCAGTACCGAGGTAAGGAGCGGCCATGGGCGCCAGCGCAGCACACGGACAGAAGATCGCCTTCCTGGGCACGGGCAAGATCGGCGAGGCCCTGCTCTCCGGCCTGCTGCGGGCCGGCAAGGACCCGGCGGACGTCCTGGTGACCGCCCGCCGCCCCGAGCGCGCCGCCGAACTCGCCGCCCGCTACGGCGTGGTGGCCGCCTCCAACGCCGAGGCCGCCAAACTCGCCGACACCCTGATCCTCGCCGTCAAGCCGCAGGACATGGGCACCCTGCTGGAGGAGCTGGCCCCGCACGTCGGCGCGGACCGGCTGGTGATCTCGGCCGCGGCCGGCATCCCCACCGCCTGGTTCGAGGAGCGGCTGGCGGCCGGCACCCCGGTGGTCCGGGTGATGCCCAACACGCCGGTCCTGGTGGACGAGGGGATGAGCGTCATCTCCGGCGGCTCGCACGCCACCGAGGAGCACCTGGAACGGGCCGAGGAGATCTTCAGCTCGGTCGGCAAGGCGCTGCGGCTGCCCGAGGCCCAGCAGGACGCGGCCACCGCGCTCTCCGGCTCCGGCCCGGCCTACTTCTACTTCCTGGTCGAGGCGATGACGGACGCGGGCATCCTGCTCGGCCTGCCCCGGCAGGTGGCGCACGACCTGATCGTGCAGTCCGCGATCGGCGCCTCGGTGATGCTGCGCGACTCCGGCGAGCACCCGGTGAAACTGCGCGAGGCCGTCACCTCCCCGGCCGGCACCACCATCGCGGCCATCCGCGAGCTGGAGAACCACGGGGTGCGGGCCGCGCTGCTGGGCGCCCTGGAGGCGGCGCGGGACCGCTCCCGGGAGCTCGCCTCCGGGGGGAAGTAGCCGGCTGGGTAGGCTCGACGGCATGGCCTACGACCTGGTGATCTTCGACAACGACGGTGTCCTGGTGGACAGCGAGCCGCTCTCCAACCGGGTGCTGGCCGCGTACCTGACCGAACTCGGCTACCCGACCACGGTCGAGGACTCCTACCGGGACTTCATGGGCTGCGCGGCCCACCGCATCCACGACGTGATCGCCGAGCGGTACGACGGCGCGACGCTGCCGGAGGGCTTCGACGAGCTGTTCCACGGCCGGGTCTTCGACGCGTTCGGCACCGAGCTGACGGCCGTCCGGGGTGCGGAGCAGCTGCTGAAGGAACTGCGGCAGCGCTCCGTCCCCTACTGCCTGGCCTCCTCGGCGCACCACGTGTGGATCCGCACCGCGCTGGACGTCACCGGCCTGCGCGGGTACGTCGCCGAGGAGCGGATCTTCAGCGCCCAGGACGTCGGCGTGGGCAAGCCCGCGCCGGACCTCTTCCTGCACGCCGCCCGCACCCTCGGCGTCGACCCGGCCCGCTGCCTGGTCGTCGAGGACAGCCCCAACGGCGTGCTGGCGGCCCGGGCCGCGGGCATGGACGTGTACGGCTACACCGCGCTCACCGACCCGGCGAAGCTGACCGCCGCCGGGGCCACCGGGCTGATCGCCGACCTCTCCGAGGTCACCGCCCTGCTCTGACCCGCCCTGCTCCGACCGGTTCCGCCCGGCCCTTCCGTCCGGCTGCGGAAAGTCCCTGCGCGACCCCTCCCGCAATCGCGGTCCACCGCCTACGCTCTCGCCAACATCGTCGTACCGGCCAGTAGCGAGGTTCGCCATGAGTGCCGCGTCACCCGCGATCCCGCCCGGCCTGCGCGCCGGGCGGGCCGCGCTCGCCGTCAGCTTCCTGCTCCAGGGCACCACCTTCGCGCTGCTGGTCACCTGCATTCCGGAGATCCAGCACCGGTACGGGCTGAGCGACGCGCTGCTGCCGCTGTTCCTGGCCGCGGTGCCGATCCTCGCCGGGGTCGGCTCGATCACCTCCGAACAGCTGGTGAAGCGCACCGGCGCGCGGGCCGTGCTGCGGGTCGTCCAGCCGCTGGTCTGCCTCAGCCTCGCGGGCGCCGGCCTCGGCGACACGCTCTGGCAACTCGCCGTCGCGCTCGGGGCGTTCGGCCTGCTGGTGGGCGCGCTCGATGCCAGCATGAACATGCTGGGGGTGGGCCTGCAACACCGCTACGGCCGCTCGATCATGATCGGCTTCCACGCCGCGTTCAGCCTCGGCGGCATCCTCGGGGCGGCCCTCGCCGGCCTCGGCTCGCACTACGGCCTAGGCCTGCCGGTGCTGTTCGGCACGGTCGCGGCGGTGATCGCCCCGCTGGCCCTGCTGACCGGCACCCGATTCGCCGGACCGGCCGAACTCGGGGACGCCGTCCGGGAGGCCGCCGAGGCCGCCGCGCGGTCCATCCCCTGGCGGCCGCTGCTGCCGCTGTGCCTGGCGATGGCCTTCGCGTACATCGCGGACGCCTCGGTCTCCAACTACAGCGTCAAGTACCTCACCGACGGCCTGGGCAGCGCCGCGGACGTCGCCAAGCTGTCCTACCTCGG
The DNA here is from genome assembly GCF_040684355.1 of Kitasatospora sp. NPDC091276. Classification (NCBI taxonomy): domain Bacteria; kingdom Bacillati; phylum Actinomycetota; class Actinomycetes; order Kitasatosporales; family Streptomycetaceae; genus Kitasatospora; species Kitasatospora sp. NPDC091276. The sequence goes on from NZ_JBFBFU010000003.1 coordinate 168,339, forward strand.
CTACATGGTCGCGATGCTGCTGGGCCGCGCGCTGGGCGACCGCGCGGTGCAGCGCTGGGGCGCCGTCCCGGTGGTCCGGGCCGGTGCCGGGCTGGCCGCGCTCGGCTTCGCGCTGGCCGCCGCCGCGCCCGCCGCCTGGGTGGGGATCGCCGGGTTCACCGTGCTCGGCTTCGGCATCTGCGCCATCATCCCGCAGGTGTTCGCGGCCGGTGGCCGGCTGTTCCCGGCCGACTCGGACGCCGCGGTGGCCCGGCTGAACCTCTTCAACTACGTGGGCTTCCTGATCGGTTCGCCGCTGGTCGGGACGATCGCCGACGCGAGTTCGTACCGCTGGGCGCTGCTCGCCCCGATGCTGCTGGTGCTCGCCGTCCTGCCGCTGGCCGAGCGCTTCGCCCCGGCCCCGGCGCTCGCCCCCGCCACGGTGTGACGGGGGCGGGGGCGGGAAGGGAGGTCAGCCGATCACGGTGGCCAGCTCGGGCAGGCCGTTGGCCCACAGCTGGTCCTTGATGCCACCGCCCGACTGGTAGTACTCGTAGTAGACGTACGGTGCCCAGTTCAGGGTGTACGGCCCGGTCCAGGTCGGGGCCGAGGTGATCTGGACGGTGACCGCGACGGTGCGGGTCTCGCCCGGGGCGATCGGCGCCCGGAAGTGGAAGTTCGCGTTGTTCCCGTTGACGGCGCAGTCGGTGGAGTCACCGGAACACCCGGTGACCGTGAACGCGCCGGCCTCCTGGTTGGCCGGCCAGATCGGCTGGATGAACTCGTAGGCGAAGTAGATGTCGGTGGTCTCGGTGTTGGTGAGCGAGAGCGTCAGGGTCAGCTGGTCGCCCGCCGCCGCCGTCTTCTTGTCGACGGCGAACGAGCTGCCGCTGACCGCGGCGGAGGCCGGCTGGGCGGCAAAGAGCAGGCCAAGTCCCAGTAATGCAGCGAGAATTACCCCAAGGCGTTGCGCGCTGAATGGCTTCATGGCGGAGAGGATATGAAGTCGTGAAGGTTTTGTCTGTAGGGCCTCCGCGGGGGCCCTGAGCCCCGCCCCCGGCGCGCCCTGGACAAGGCCCGGCCACCCCCACCCGCTACGGTGGAGGCCATGCCCGACGCCGAGCGTGACACCCCCTGCGGCCTGCACCTCTTCTGGGACGAGGCCGTCACCGCCTACGACTTCGGCCCCGGCCACCCGATGGACCCGACCCGGCTGGCGCTCACCATGCGCCTGGTCGAGGCCCTCGGGCTGGACACCGGGCCCGGGGTGACGGTGCGGGCCGCACCGCCCGCCGGCGAGTCCACCCTGCGGCTGGTGCACACCCGGGAGTACGTCGAGGCGGTCAAATACGCCGCCGCCCACCCCGACGAGTCGGATCCCCGGCACGGGCTCGGAACCGACGACAACTGGGCCTTTCCCGCCGTGCATTCGGCCTCCGCGCTGATCGCCGGTCAGTCCGTGGCCGCCGCCGAGGCGGTCTGGCGCGGGGAGACCCCGCACGCCGTGAACTTCGCCGGCGGGCTGCACCACGCGATGCCCGCCAAGGCCTCCGGCTTCTGCGTCTACAACGACCCGGCGCTGGCCGTCGCCCGGCTGCTCGAACTCGGCGCCGAGCGGGTCGCCTACGTCGACGTGGACGTCCACCACGGCGACGGCGTCCAGCAGGCCTTCTGGAACGACCCCCGGGTGCTCACGATCTCGCTCCACGAGCACCCCGCCACGCTCTTCCCGCAGACCGGCTGGCCCACCGAGACCGGCGGCCCGGACGCCCCCGGCTCCGCCGCCAACCTGCCGCTGCCGGCCGGCACCGGCGACGCCGGCTGGCTGCGCGCCTTCCACGCCGTGGTGCCCGAACTGCTCACCGCCTTCCGCCCGCAGGTCCTGGTCACCCAGCACGGTGCCGACACCCACCTGGAGGACCCGCTCGCCCACCTCGCCGTCACGCTGGACGCCCAGCGGATGATCGCCGAGGAACTGCACGACCTCGCCCACCGGCTCACCGGCGGCCGCTGGATCGCCACCGGCGGGGGCGGCTACGCCGTCGTGGACGTCGTCCCGCGCACCTGGACCCACCTGGTCGCCACCGCCGCCGGACGGCCCGTCGACCCGGCCACCGAGACCCCCGAGTCCTGGCGCGCCGAGGTCTACCGCCGCACCCGCCGGCCCGCCCCGCTGCGGATGACCGACGGCGCCCGACCGGTCTGGCGCGACTTCGACGCGGGTTACGATCCGGCCGACCGACTCGATCAGGCCATCCTTGCCAGCCGCCGCGCGGTGTTCCCCCACCTCGGCCTCCTGGCCTGAGGTCGGCCTCCCGGCCCAGGTGCGGGTGGGCCGTGCGTACGCCCACTCCCGCGTTCCGCCGAGTGACTACGTACTGCAACAGTCCTATCTCTCACCGTACGAGGACCGCACCTCCCCTCTTCCCACTGGTACCACCCATAACTACTCTGGGGATACACGTGTGCCGGTGGAGTCACCGGAGGGGAAGCCGGTGCCTTGCACACGGGTGAAGGGTCGGGTGATGGTCATGAGTTCCGGCGAACGCCCCTTGCAGGAAGTCGTCTTCCTGACCGTGGCGGAGGTTGCCTCGGTCATGCGGGTGTCGAAGATGACGGTGTACCGGTTGGTGCACAGCGGAGAGCTGCCGGCCATCAGGGTCGGGCGGTCCTTCCGGGTGCCCCAGCAGGCGGTGCACGAGTACCTCAAGGAGTCCTACGTGAGGCTTGAGAGCGCGTAGTTCCGGGTGGGCGGGGGTGGGGCCGCAGCTGCGGATCCCACCCCCGTTCGCCGGGGATTCCCCGCGAGTTTCCCGGTCACCGGGAGCACGATTACGGCCCTGGGCCCGTGGACGGTAGGCTAGGCCGTCCGTCAGTCGTATGGACTCCGTCTCTCACGGGCGAGAGTCTCAGTGAGCGAGGGTTGTTCCGTGGGCTCTGTCATCAAGAAGCGTCGCAAGCGTATGGCCAAGAAGAAGCACCGCAAGCTTCTGAAGAGGACCCGCGTTCAGCGTCGCAACAAGAAGTAAGCGCCCCCGGCCGCGCTCAGCGCGCCCGGCGCTTCCACCGCCCGCCCAGGCCTCGGCCTGGGCGGGCGGTGTCGTTTCACGGCCCGGCAGGGCGGCACGGTACGGTGCACGCAGGCCGCTCGGGTCGAGGGAATGGGGTGCACACCGTGGGCGTGGTCGTGCTCGTCACCGGCGTGGCACGCCATCTCGGTGCCCGCTTCGCCGCCGAGGTCCGCCGTCGTCCGGGTGTGGACCTGGTGGTCGGCGTGGACGTGCAGCCGCCCCGGCTGCCGGTCGAGGAGCCGGACGGACCGGCCGCCGAGTACCGCTTCCACCAGCTCGACCTGCGCCGCCCGGCGGTCTCCCGGGTGATCGCCGAGCACCGGGTCGACACCGTGGTCCACCTCAGCGTCAGCGCCACCGGCCTGGGCTCCACCAACCGCTCCGCGGTGAAGGAGTCCAACGTCATCGGCACCATGCAGCTGCTCGGCGCCTGCCAGAAGGCGCCCGGGGTGCGCCGGTTGGTGGTCAAGTCGACCACCGGCGTCTACGGCTCCGCGCCCCGCGACCCGGCGGTGTTCACCGAGCGCATCCAGCCGAAGAACCCGCCCGGCGGCGGCTTCGCCAAGGACGCGGCGGAGGTCGAGGGCTACGTCCGCGGCTTCGCCCGGCGCCGCCCGGACGTCGCGGTGACGGTCCTGCGCTTCGCCAACATCGTCGGCCCCGGCGCGGACACCCCGCTCAGCGAGTACTTCGCGCTGCCCGTGCTGCCGACCGTCCTCGGCTACGACCCCCGGCTCCAGTTCGTGCACGAGGACGACGCCGTCGCGGTGCTCTGCCGGGCCGCCGCCGAGGCCGAGCCGGGCACCGTCAACACCGGGACCTTCAACGTGGCCGGGGAGGGCGTCCTGCTGCTCTCCCAGTGCGCCCGCCGGCTCGGCCGGCCGACCGTGCCGCTGCTGCTGCCCGCCGTCAGCTGGATGGCCGGGCTGGCCCGGCAGACCCGGCTGCTGGACGTCTCGCCGGAGCAGCTGCGGCTGCTCACCCACGGCCGGGTGGTGGACACCGCGCGACTGCGCGAGACGCTCGGCTACCGCCCGGCGTTCACCACCCCGGAGGCCTTCGCCGACTTCGCCGCCGCGCAGGGGCCCGGCCTGCTGCCGCCCGAGCGGCTGGCCGCCGTCACCGACCGGCTGGCCGCCCTGCTCGGCCCGGTGCGGGCCCCGGCCGCCGGCGTCCCCACCGTCCGTACCGACCGCCCCCGCCGACCCAGGAGCTGAACCCGCGATGAGTGCCGCAGCCGAGAACGCGCCGGGCGAGGCCAGGGTCATCCCGATCGAGTCCGCCCCCAGCTGGACCTCGCCCGACGACCCCGGGCCCGCCGACCGGCTCGCCGACGCCGTCGGCGGGGCGTTGTCCGGGCAGCTCGGTTCGGCGGCCACCCGGCTGTTCGGCAAGGGCTGGGAGGGCCGGGCCGCGGACGGGCTGGCCTTCCTGCGCCGCCGGATCACCGGCGACTACGAGGTGGACGAGTTCGGCTTCGACCGGGAGCTCACCGAGGAGGTGCTGCTCGCCCTGCTGCGCCCGCTGGCCGAGAAGTACTTCCGGATCGAGGTCCAGGGCGTCGAGAACATCCCGGCCGAGGGCGGCGCGCTGATCGTCGCCAACCACTCCGGGACGATCCCGCTGGACGCCCTGATGACCCAGGTCGCCATCCACGACCACCACCCGCACCACCGGCACCTGCGGATGCTCGCCGCCGACCTGGTGTTCGTGCTGCCGGGCGTCAACGAGCTGGCCCGCAAGGCCGGCCACACGCTGGCCTGCAACGAGGACGCCCAGGCGCTGCTGGAGCGCGGCGAGGTGGTCGGGGTCTGGCCGGAGGGCTTCAAGGGCATCGGCAAGCCGTTCGCCGAGCGGTACAAGCTCCAGCGCTTCGGGCGCGGCGGCTTCGTCTCCTCGGCGCTGCGGGCGAAGGTGCCGATCGTGCCGTGCTCGATCGTCGGCGCCGAGGAGACCTACCCGATGATCGGCAACGTGAAGACGCTGGCCCGGCTGCTGGGCCTGCCGTACGTGCCGATCACGCCGACCTTCCCGTGGCTGGGGCCGCTGGGCGTGCTGCCGCTGCCGACCAAGTGGACCATCCGGTTCGGGGAGCCGATCGCCACCGACGGGTACCCGGCGGAGGCGGCGGACGATCCGATGCTGGTCTTCGACCTGGCGGACGAGGTGCGCGAGACGATCCAGCACACGCTCTACAAGCTGCTGGTGCAGCGGCGGTCGGTGTTCTTCTAGGGTTCCCGCGTAGGGTTCCCGCGCCCCCTGGGGGCCTTCCGTGGCCTCCGAGACACGGCCGAGGGCCCCGGCGATCCCTGGAACTCCAGAGATCGCCGGGGCCCTGCGCCGTCGGTCAGCCGCCGAGGAGCCGCAGCCCGGGCAGCAGGCCCGGGATCAGCGGGGGCACCTCGACGCCCTGCGGCTGGCTGGTGGCCGGGGCGCTGGGCGTGCCGGAGGGCGGCTGCGGTGCCTGCGGCGGGGCCGGGGCGGCGCTCGGCGAGGTCCTGCCGCCGGTGAGCCCGCTGGTGAGGTCCCCGACGAGCCCGTTGACGGCGTCCGGCGCGCTGCTGGGCAGGGTGCTCGGCAGGCCGCCGCCCTTGGCGCCGGTGCCGCCGGGCGTGCTGGCACCGGTGCTGGCGGGGGCCCGCTCGGTGCCGCCGGGGCGGTTGTTGCCGCCGCTGGTCGCGCCGGTGGCCCCGCCCTGGGCCGGGCCGTCGCCGGGCGCGGGGCCGGAGCCGTTCGCCGGGGCGTCGGCGGGGGCGCCGCCGGTGGCCGGTCCGGCCGTGTCGCCGCCCGCTCCGGTGCCGGCCGGGCCACCGCTCTTGGCGGCGGGCTGGGCCAGGCGCAGGGGCGCGACGTCCTCGCTTATGTCGTCGAAGAGCTGGTCGACCAGGTGGGCCTGCTGGGTGAGCTGGACGGGCAGCTGGCCCGCCAGTTCGGTCCAGCGGCCGTCCTCGCCCTGGGCGAAGCCGGCCAGGGCGCGCATCGGGCCGAGCGAGCCGTTGCTGCGGTAGACCGAGCGGAGCAGCTCGCGGCCCTTGATGGCGTCGGCGTGCATGTCGTCCAGCGCGCGGCGGACCCGTTCGACGGTGCCCGGGCTGAGCCCGGTGGCCGGGCCGGGGTGGCCGACCAGGGTCTTGGCCTCGCCGAGCCTGGTGGCGGCGTTGTCGAGCAGCAGTTCGCCGCGTTCGGAGTCGGTGTCCGCCAGGTCGAGCCTGAGCCCTTCGAGGCCGCGCTTCATGCCGTACAGCGTGTCCCCGGGGAGGGCGTTGGAGCTGGCGGCGGCGGCGCCGGCGAGGCTGCCGACGGCCAGTCCGGCGACCAGCCCGCCGATCGCGAACCGGCGGCTCCAGCGGCCGCGCGGCGCCGTCCGGATGGCCCGGTGCCGGCGTTGGCGGGGCACCGTGGCGCCCGGTCCGCCGGCGAAGGCCTGCTCGAACGCGGCCATCAGCTGGGCGCGTTGGACGGTCCGTACCTCCGGGTCCAGCGCCGGTCCGGGCATCGCGCCCAGTGCGTCGGTCAGGCCGACCAGTTGGGCCATCGCGACCGGACCGGCGCCGGTGGCAGCGGTGTTCGCCGATTCGGCGTCCGCTGCGCCGCGCTGCTCCGCCCGGTGGGCCTCCAGCGCCTCGGCGAAGGCCTTCGCCCGTCGGTGCTCCAGCACGTTTGCCGTCACGGGCCACACCTCCCTTCGTCGTTGTCGACACCCCGGCCTGCCGGACGGTTGCCTCGGCGGGCCAAAGCCACTCCATCGGGTGACAGGTCGCAATTCGGCTTGACCGTACGCCTGGTGGGGACTTGCACGCTGGCCAACGAGTGGTGCGGGCGGTGGGTTACGCACGGCTGATCATCGGATCGACCGTTCACCCGGACGTGTCGGTCGGGTGCGGACGGTGACGGCCCGTCGGGCCGCCCGCCGGCTATGCCGCCCCCGGTCACCGCGGCCTCACCGGGCGTCCGGCGGCAGCAGTCGGGCCAGGGTGCGGACGGCGCGGTACTGGAGGGTCTTGATGGCACCCTCGTTCTTGCCCATGATCCGTGCGGTCTCGGCCACCGAGAGCCCCTGGAGGAAGCGGAGCGTCACGCACTCCTGCTGCTGCGGGTTGAGCCGGTGCACCGCGTCCAGCAGGGCGGCGTTGGAGAGCGACTCCAGCACCGACTCCTCCGGGCTGCGCTCGCACTCGTTGGAGTCGAGCATCTCGCCGGTGGTCACCTCCAGCCGGAAGCGGCTGGACTTGAAGTGGTCGGCGACCAGGTTGCGGGCGATGGTCACCAGCCAGGCGCCGAAGTCCCGGCCCTGCCAGGTGAAGGTGCCGATCCGGCGCAGCGCGCGCAGGAACGTCTCGCTGGTGAGGTCCTCGGCGGTGGCCCGGCTGCCGACCCGGTAGTAGATGTAGCGGTAGACGGTGTCCGAGTAGTGGTCGTAGAGCCGGCCGAAGGCCTCGCTCTCGCCGGCCTGGGCCCGCTCGACCAGCTCCATGATCGGGTTGTGCTCGGTCTCGTAGCCGGGGCTCGGCGCGGTCCGGGCGCGGCCGCGGCCGACGCCGGTGCTGCCGGTGCGGCCGCGCGAGCCGGTGCCGGTGGAGCCGGCGGCGGTGGTGCGCAGCGCCAGGCCGGAGCCGTGCGGGTGGCCGAACGGGGCCCCGGCGGGGACGAGTTGGGGCGAGGCGGCGAGCTGGCTGCGGAGCAGGTTGCGCAGCAGGTCCAGGCCGGTGGAGATCTGCCGGTCGGCGACGGGGCGGCCGCGGAGGCCGGTGCGGGGGCGCAGGGGCGCGGACGACGGGCGGGAGGGTGCAGGCGCGTCGTTCCGGACGGGTGGGTACACGGGACTCCCAGAGGCAGAACTGTGGACGGATCACCTCCGCCTGCGCGGAGAGCACTCCCGCGCCGCCCGTTCGAGCGGGGCGCGTGGGTGACGTGCATCCAGGAGAGAATAACGCTTTGTGCAATGACAGCTACACCGTGTGGTCGAAGTGGTCGTTTGGGATCCATTTATCGCGCATATTCGGCTGACACTGACCGGACCTGTCATCGTTCATCCGGCCCAACGTGACCGTTCGGGCGCCCAGGGTGACCAATTCGGCGGTCAGGCCGGTGGTTTCCCAGTCTTGAGGCCCGGCAACCCCCGACTTTCCCGGTCTGGCGAACGATCAGAACCAGTCACCGGGTGACAGGTTCGTTCATTGGGCCGGAAAGCCGTACCGGAAACGGGAGTTCGCCCGTACGAGGGGCCAGGTCAGAGGCCTGGTTGACGGTCGGTCACCCGCGTGGAGAGGCCGTGGGGAGGCCGCGGGCAGGCCTGTCGGCTGGGGGCGCGACCGGGGGTGGCGGAAGCCCGTCAGGCGCAGCGGCGGCGGCGGTTCAGGGCCACCCCGGCGGCCGCCGCACCCGCGAGCACCCCGAGCGCGGCCGCGGCCGGCAGCCCCACCCGGGCCGCCTTCCGGCCGGTCCGGAAGTCCCGCACCCGCCAGCCCTGGGCCCGGGCGTGGCGGCGCAGCGCGCCGTCCGGGTTCACCACGTACGGGTGGCCGACCAGCGAGAGCATCGGGATGTCGTTGGCCGAGTCGCTGTACGCGGCGCAGCGGTCGAGGTCCAGCCGCTCGTGCCGGGCCAGCGCGTGCACCGCGGCCGCCTTGGCCGGGCCGTGCAGCAGCTCGCCGACCAGCCGGCCGGTGTACCGGCCGCCGTCGGCCTCGGCGACGGTGCCCAGGGCGCCGGTCATGCCGAGCCGGCGGGCGATCACCCGGGCCACCTCCAGCGGGGCGGCGGTGACCAGCCAGACCCGCTGGCCGGCGTCCAGGTGCATCTGGACCAGGGCGCGGGTGCCGGGCCAGATCTTGTCGGCCACGACCTGCTCGAAGACCTCCTCGCAGATCGCCTCCAGGTCGGCGGTGCTCTTCCCGGCGACCAGGCCGAGCGCGGTGTGCTGGGCGTCCGAGATGTGCTCCGGGTCCTCGGCGCCGTTCAGCCGGAACCAGGCCTGCTGCCAGGCGAACCGGGCGATGTCGCGGCGGGTGAGGAAGCCGCGCCGGTAGAGGCCGACCCCGAGGTAGAAGATCGCGGCCCCGCGCAGGATGGTGTTGTCGCAGTCGAAGAACGCGGCGGCGCGCGGGTCGCCCGGCTCGGGGGTGTGGTTCTCGGCCGGGGCCTTGGGCGCCTTGCCGGGCCTGCCCGCGGCAGGCGCGGCGCTCCCGGAGCTCTCGGCGCTCCCGGCGGGCCCGGCGGCGACCTCGGCCGGAGCGGTGCTCCCGACGGGCGCGGTGCTCTCCGCGGTGCCCTCCGCGGGGGCGGTGGCCGGCTCCGGCTCGGCCTGCAGCGCAGCTGCCGCCGCCTCGGCGGCGGCCTCGCCCGCCAGGGCGCTCCGCTCGGTGGTGGAACGCTTCGCCTGGGTGAGCCTTCGGAGCACGGCCATGTCATCGAGCATAGCCAGCCGGGCGCGCGACGGCCGTGACGGCGGCGTGCCCGCGCGGTGAACACCGGGCGGTCCCGGGCCCCGGCGGGGCGGTCGCCGGGCGGGCGGACAATGGCCGGGTGAGCCCACTGCTGCGACGTGACAAGAGCCCGAAGCCCGCGCCGGCCGACCGCACCGTGACCCTGGTCGGCAAGCCCGGCTGCCATCTGTGCGACGACGCCCGGGAGGTGATCGTCCGGGTGACGGGCGAGCTGGGCGCGACCTTCGAGGAGAAGGACATCACCCAGGACGAGGAGTTGTACCGGCGCTACTGGGAGCAGATCCCGGTGACCCTGATCGACGGGCGCCAGCACGACTTCTGGCGGGTCGACGAGCGCCGCCTGCGCGCCGCCCTCGGCGGCTGACCGCTCCCGCGCACCGCCGCTGCCGCCCCGCCACTCGGCGGGGGCGGTTCGCCGAATCGTTGTCAAAGACACCCCGGTCCGGCTTGGGCCGGGGCCGGTTGGTCGGCTTACGATCGAACGCGTTTGAGCCCGAGGGGGGCTGAGCACGCGAGGAGTGCCGCCATGCTTCCCGGCCCGACCCCTGGGACGCCCGAAGCCCCGCCGGGCGCCAGGGGCTTCGCCGTGGTGGACGTGGAGGCGACCGGCCGCAGCCCGTGGCGGCACCGGGTGGTCGAGATCGCGGTGGTCCTGCTGGACGAGCGGCTGCGCCCGGAGACGGAGTTCGCCACCCTGCTCGACCCGCTGGGCCCGGTCGGTCCGACCCACGTGCACCGGATACACCAGGCGGACGTCGAGGGCGCCCCGCGTTTCCGGGAGATCGCCCCGCGGCTGCTGGAGCTGCTGGCCGGCCGGGTGCTGGTGGGTCACCACGTCAGCTGCGACCACGGATTCCTGGATCGCGAGTTCGCCCGGATCGGGGTCGCGCTGCCGCCCGTGCCGCTGCTGTGCACGATGCGGCTGGCCCGCGCCCACCTGCCGCAGGCCCGCGGCCACGGCCTGGCGGCCTGCGTGGAGGCGGCGGGCCTGGGCTGGTACCCGGCGCACACGGCGCTGGGTGACGCCCGGGTGACCGCCGAGCTGCTGCGGCACTGCGTCGGCGTCCCGTCCTGCCCGCCGGACGACTGGGCGGGCCCGCTGCGCGAGGCGGCCCGGGTGCCCTGGCCGCGGCTGGGCCGGGCCCGCTCCCGCCCGTCCGGCACGCCCGTCCCGCTGGTGCGCCGGGAGGCGCCGTACGGCCCGTGGCTGCCCGGGGTGCCCGCCCCGGCCGTCCTCCCGGCGGAGCGCGGTGCTATGGGCTCGACGGCGTGATGCGCATCACTGTGTGGGGACAAAACGGACACCATCTTTGTGCACACGTTCACAAACGCATAGCCTGGCTGCCAAAGCCCAGCTTCACCCACAGGAGCACCGTGGCAATCGGCCGATCACCACAGAGCAGTTCGCAGACGCCCGACCAGGGCGCCGCGCGCCGACCCTCGCGTGCCCGGGGCATCCCGGAGGCGACCGTCGCCCGCCTCCCCCTCTACCTGCGCGCGCTCACCGCGCTCTCCGAGCGTTCGGTGCCGACGGTCTCCTCCGAGGAGCTGGCCGCCGCCGCCGGCGTGAACTCGGCGAAGCTGCGCAAGGACTTCTCCTACCTGGGCTCCTACGGCACCCGCGGCGTCGGCTACGACGTCGAGTACCTCGTCTACCAGATCTCCCGCGAGCTGGGCCTGACCCAGGACTGGCCGGTCGTCATCGTCGGCATCGGGAACCTCGGCCACGCCCTCGCCAACTACGGCGGCTTCGCCTCCCGCGGTTTCCGGGTGGCCGCCCTGCTGGACGCCGACCCGAACGTGGTCGGCGGCAGCGCGGCCGGCCTGCCGGTGCGGCACATGGACGAGCTGGAGTCGATCGTCGAGAGCCAGCACGTCTCGATCGGTGTGATCACCACCCCGCCCGGCGCCGCCCAGCAGGTCTGCGACCGGCTGGTGGAGGCCGGCGTCACCAGCATCCTCAACTTCGCCCCGACCGTGCTGACCGTCCCGGACGGCGTGGACGTGCGCAAGGTCGACCTCTCCATCGAGCTGCAGATCCTGGCCTTCCACGAGCAGCGCAAGGCCGGCGAGGAGCCGGACCGCACCGAGTCGGTGCTGGACCGCGCCCCGGGCCCGGTCCGGGCGGCGGCGGCCAAGCTGCGCCGCGCGGCGGGCGGCAGCGGCAAGGGCCGCGGCACCGCCGAGACCGCGGCCAAGGACCAGGCCGAGCAGGGCCAGTCCGGCAAGGGCGGGGAGGGCGATCTCCCCGCGGTGATGCCCGCATGAGCGAGCGAGTCAGCCGCAGGACGCAGGTCGTGCGAAGCGCCCGCCGAGCGGTGCGGGGCGGCATGAGTACGGACAACCGTGGGACCTGGGGGCGGGCGTGAGTCTTCTCGTCGTTGGACTGAGCCATCGCACGGCGCCGGTCGGCGTGCTGGAGCGCGCCGCGCTGACCGGTGAGGTGCCGACCCGGCTGCTGCACGACGCGGCCGCCACCGCGACCGTCGCCGAGGCCGCGCTGCTCAACACCTGCAACCGGATCGAGCTGTACGCGGACGTGGACAAGTTCCACGCCGGCGTCGCCGAGCTGTCGCTGCTGCTCGCCCATCACAGCGGGGTGGACCTGGAGGAGCTGACCTCCCACCTCTACGTCCACTACGAGGACCGCGCCGTCCACCACCTGTTCTCGGTGGCCTGCGGCCTCGACTCGATGGTGGTCGGCGAGGGCCAGATCCTCGGCCAGCTGCGCGACGCGCTGGCCACCGCGCAGGAGGAGCACACCGCGGGGCGCGGCCTGAACGAGCTGTTCCAGCAGGCGCTGCGGGTCGGCAAGCGGGCGCACAGCGAGACCGGCATCGACAAGGCCGGACAGTCGCTGGTGACCTTCGGCCTGGAGCAGGTCGCGGCGGGCGCTGGCGAGATCGCCGGCAAGCGGGCGCTGGTGGTCGGCGCGGGCTCGATGAGCTCGCTGGCCGCCGCCACCCTGGTCCGCTCCGGCGTCACCGACGTGCTGATCGCCAACCGGACGCCGGCCCGCGCCGAGCGCCTGGTCGAGATCCTCGGCTCCGGCGTGGCCCGCACCCTGGACCTGGCCAAGGTGCCGGAGGCGCTGGCCGACGTCGACCTGGTGATCTCCTGCACCGGCGCGGCCGGCGTGGTGGTCAAGGCCGGGGACGTGGCCGCCGCGGTCGCCGCCCGCACCGCCGACCAGCCGCTCGCCCTGCTCGACCTGGCCATGCCGCGCGACGTCGACCACGCCGTGCACGAGCTGCCCGGCGCCCTGCTGGTGGACCTGGAGAGCCTCTCCCACGCGCACGCCGCCACCCCCGGCGCCGGTGACGTGGACCAGGTCGGCCGGATCGTCGCCGACGAGGTGGCCGCCTTCGGCGCCGCCCAGCGGGCCGCCCGGATCGCGCCGACCGTGGTCGCGCTGCGGGCGATGGCCTCCGGCGTGGTCTCCGCCGAGCTGGGCCGGCTGGACTCCCGGCTGCCCGACCTGGACGAGCGCTCCCGCGCGGAGATCACCCAGACCGTCCGCCGCGTCGTCGACAAGCTGCTGCACGCCCCGACCGTCCGGGTGAAGCAGTTGGCCGCCGAGCCCGGCGGCGCCTCCTACGCGGACGCGCTGCGCGAGTTGTTCGACCTCGACCCGGCGGCCGTGCACGCCGTGTCGGGCACACCCGTCAGCGGCCCCCAGCCCTCGGGCGGGGGCGCCAGATGAACCGTCAGCCATCCCACGAGTACCACCGGGACGATCACCTCATGAATGGTCAACCGATCACGGAGCAGATTCCGGCCGCCACCGCGACCCTGCGGCTCGGCACCCGGCGCAGCGCGCTCGCCATGGCCCAGTCGGGCATGGTGGCCCGCGAGGTCACCCGGGTCACCGGGCGCCCCGTCGAGCTGGTCGAGATCACCACCTACGGCGACACCTCCCGGGAGGCGCTGGCGCAGATCGGCGGCACCGGCGTGTTCGTCTCCGCCCTGCGGGACGCGCTGCTGGAGGGCCGGATCGACTTCGCCGTGCACTCGCTCAAGGACCTGCCCACCGCCGCCCCGGAGGGCCTGGCGCTGGCCGCCGTCCCCGAGCGCGAGGACGCCCGGGACGCCCTGGTCGCCGCCGAGGGCCTGACCCTGGACGAACTGGTGGAGAAGCTGGCCGGCGCCGGCCGCCCGGCCCGGATCGGCACCGGCTCGCCGCGCCGGATGGCCCAGCTGAACGCCTGGGCCACCGCCCGCGGCGCCGCGCTGGAGACCGTCGCGATCCGCGGCAACGTGGACACCCGGATCGGCTACGTGACCAGCGGCGAGCTGGACGCGGTGGTGCTGGCCACGGCCGGCCTCAACCGGCTCGGCCGCAGCGCCGAGATCTCCCAGCACCTCGACCCGGAGCTGATGGTCCCGGCCCCCGGCCAGGGCGCGCTCGCGATCGAGTGCACCAGCGCCGACACCGACCTGACCGCCGCGCTCGCCGCCCTGGACCACGCCCCCACGAGGGTCGCCGTGGTCGCCGAGCGGGCCCTGCTGGCCACCCTGGAGGCCGGCTGCTCGGCTCCGGTGGCCGCGCTGGCCACCTGGGTCCGACCGAACGAACTGCGGCTGGAGGGCGTGGTCGGCGACCCCGACGGCGCCGCCCTGCTGAAGATGTCCGCCAACGGTCCGATCGTCCTCGACGAGACCGCCGAGCAGCACGCGACGGCCCTCGGCCGCGCGCTGGCCGCCCGGCTGCTCGACGCGGGCGCGGCCACCCTGATGGGGGAGCGAGCCCGATGAGCCCCACCGCCGCCACCGAAACCCCGTTCCCGGGCGGCCAGTCCGCCACCGGACGGTGCACCTTCCTGGGCGCGGGCCCCGGGGACCCGGGGCTGCTGACCCTGCGCGCGGTCGAGGTGCTGTCCTCGGCCGACATCCTGGTCGCCGACCCGCTGACCGCGGTGGCCGTGCGCACCCACTGCCCGGCCGGTGTGCAGGTGCACACCCCGGCCGCCGAGGGCGCGGACTTCGACCTGGCCCGGCTGGTCGCCGAGGCCGTGCGGGCCGGCAAGCACGTGGTCCGCACCGTCGACGGTGACCCGGGCCTGGACGGCTGCGCCGCCGAGGAGATGCTCAGCTGCGCCGGCGACGGCATCCCCTTCGAGGTGATCCCGGGCGTCGCCCAGTCGGTCGGCGTCCCGGCGTACGCGGGCGTCCCGCTGCGCGGCGCGGCCGGCACCGACGTGCGCTTCGTGGACGGCACCGCGCTGCTGGCCGGCAGCCCGGTGGACCTGGGCGCGCCGGAGACCACCCTGGTGGTCCGGACGACCCTGGGCCAGCTGCCGGCCACCGCGGGCGCCCTGGTCGCCAACGGCCGCAAGCCGGAGTCGGCGCTGAGTGCCACGCTCTCCGGCACCACCACCCGCCAGCGGACCTTCACCTCCACCCTGTCCGCCATCGCCGCCGACCTGAAGGCCGCCCGGGTGCTGCCCTCGCCGGTCTCCGCCCCGGTGGACCCGGCGACCTCGGTGATAGCCGTGGTGGGAGAGCAGGTCGCCCACCGGTCCTCGCACTCGTGGTTCGAGACCAAGCCGCTGTTCGGCTGGAACGTGCTCGTGCCGCGCACCAAGGAGCAGGCCACCGGCCTGTCCGAGCAACTGCGCTCGTACGGCGCGGTGCCGCAGGAGGTGCCGACCATCGCGGTCGAGCCGCCGCGCACCCCGCAGCAGATGGAGCGGGCCATCAAGGGCCTGGTCACCGGCCGCTACGAGTGGATCGCCTTCACCTCGGTGAACGCGGTCCGGGCGGTCCGGGAGAAGTTCGAGGAGTACGGCCTGGACGCCCGCGCGTTCGCCGGGATCAAGGTCGCGGCGGTCGGCGAGACCACCGCGCAGGCCCTGGTGGACTTCGGCGTGAAGCCGGACCTGGTGCCCTCCGGCGAGCAGTCCGCGGCCGGCCTGCTGGAGGACTGGCCGCCGTACGACCCGGTGTTCGACCCGATCGACCGGGTCCTGCTGCCGCGCGCCGACATCGCCACCGAGACCCTGGTGGCCGGCCTGGTCGAGCTGGGCTGGGAGGTCGACGACGTGACGGCGTACCGGACGGTGCGCGCCTCGCCGCCGCCGGCCGAGACCCGCGAGGCGATCAAGGGCGGCGGCTTCGACGCGGTGCTCTTCACCTCGTCCTCGACCGTGCGGAACCTGGTCGGCATCGCGGGCAAGCCGCACAACGTCACGGTCATCGCCTGCATCGGCCCGGCCACCGCCAAGACCGCCGAGGAGCACGGCCTGCGGGTCGACGTGATGGCCCCGGCGCCGTCGGCGGCCGCGCTGGCCCAGGCGCTGGCAGACTTCGGGGCCAGGCGCCGCGACACCGCCACGGCCGCCGGCGAGCCGGTCTACCGGCCCAGCGAGCGCCGTCCGGGTTCGCGCCGCAAGGCCCGCTGACCCTCGGGACCGGGGGCGGCGATCCGTCGCCCCCGGCACTGCACAACCGTTCGGAGAGAGAAGCCGTGTCCGCTGAATTCCCGTACGTACGCCCGCGCCGGCTGCGCCAGAGCCCGGCGATGCGCCGCCTGGTCGCCGAGACCCGGCTGCACCCGGCGGAGCTGATCCTGCCGCTGTTCGTCCGCGAGGGCGTCAGCGAGCCCGTCCCGGTCACCTCCATGCCGGGCGTGGTCCAGCACACCCGGGACACCCTGCGCAAGGCCGCGGTGGAGGCGGCCGAGGCGGGCCTGGGCGGCCTGATGCTGTTCGGCGTGCCGGCCGTGCAGGACGCCACCGGCAGCGAGGGCACCAACCCGGACGGCATCCTCCAGCAGGCGATCCGCGACGTGGTCGCCGAGGTCGGCGACGCCCTGGTGGTCATGTCCGACCTCTGCCTGGACGAGTACACCGACCACGGCCACTGCGGCGTGCTGGCCGCCGACGGCAGCGTGGACAACGACGCCACCCTGGAGCGCTACGCCGAGATGGCCCGGGTGCAGGCGGACGCGGGCGTCCACCTGGTCGGCCCGTCCGGCATGATGGACGGCCAGATCGGCGTGATCCGGCGGGCGTTGGACGAGGCCGGGCACCAGGACGTGGGCATCCTCGCCTACACCGCCAAGTACGCCTCGGCGTTCTTCGGGCCGTTCCGCGAGGCGGTCGGCTCCTCGCTCAAGGGCGACCGCAAGAGCTACCAGCAGGACCCGGCCAACGCCCGTGAGGCGCTGCGCGAGCTGGAGCAGGACCTCGCCGAGGGCGCCGACCTGGTGATGGTCAAGCCGGCCATGGCCTACCTGGACATCCTGCGCCAGGTCGCCGACGCCTCCCCGGTGCCGGTCGCCGCGTACCAGGTGTCCGGCGAGTACGCGATGGTCGAGGCGGCCGCGGCGAACGGCTGGATCGACCGGGAGCGGATGATCATGGAGACGCTCACCTCGATCCGCCGCGCCGGCGCCGAGCAGATCCTCACCTACTGGGCGGTCGAGGCCGCCGCGATGCTCAAGTAGTCGGCGGTCACTCGCCCGCTCGCCTCGGGCTCGCTCGGGGCGGTGCGGGCAACGAGAAGGCCGGGCCGCTCCCCGTGGGGGGCGGCCCGGCCTTCCGGGTTCTACTTCCAGCCGTTGGTGTGTGCGAAGCCCTCGCCGCCGCCGATCACGTCGGTGGAGGTGGCGGCGCCGCCGCCGAAGCCGCCGGCGATGACGTCGCTGGTGTGGCCGACGCCGAAGCCGGCACCGGCCACGAACGGCTGGTCGCCCGAGGCGACGAACTCGCCGCCGCCCGCGAAGCCGACGTGCGCGAACGCCGGGGTGGCGGCACCCGCGAGCGCCAGCGCGGCGGTGGCGGTCAGTGCGGCCTTGGCCAGCTTGCTCTTCATGGAAATGCCCTCTCTTTCGGAGCGCCCCGGCGGGCGCTGCCTCTGACACGTGATCACATCCGGCCGTTCGGGTCGGCACCCCACGCGCCGGTCCGAACGTCCGCTCACCCGGCCGGTCCGCGCCTGTTCGGCGGCGGTCGGCCGGACACCTCGCCCGTGGCGCCTCGAGCGCCCGTAGCGCCCGGAGGGCCCGGGGAGACGTACCTCCCCGGGCCCTCCGTCCGTGCCGTGCCCCTTGATCAGCCGATCAGGTGCGAAACGCCCGCGTCGCCCGAGGACTGGGTGTTCTGGCCGACGTTGCAGATCTGCTTCGGGGTGCTGTTCAGGATCGGCACCTCGACCGGAACCGCGACGCCGACCACGGCGACGGCGATGTTGTGGACCTCCGGCAGGCAGATGTTCGCGTTGTCCAGGGTGTGGAAGTTCGGGCTGCCGTTGCCGTGGGTGCCGGTCTGGTTGGTGCCGCCGTTGCCCTGGACGGAGGTGGCGGCGCCGTCCGAGTCGACGATGGCGGAGGCCGAGCCGGCGGACATCGCGATGGCGGCGGCGGCCAGGCCGGCGGCGGCGAGGGACTTCTTGATCATTTCCGGTTTTCCTCTCGAGGGGTGAATCGGGGAGCGATTCGAAGGGTGGTTCAGGGGAGTGCAGCTGGGGGGAACGGTCAGCCGATCAGGTGGGACACGCCCGCGTCGCCGTGGCTCTGGGTGCCCTGGCCCTGGGTGCAGTACTGCTTGCCACCGCTGTTGGCGATCGGGACCTCGACCGGGACGGCCACGCCGAGCACGCCCACCGCGATGTTGTGGATCTCGGGGAGGCAGACGTTCGCGTTGTCCAGGAAGTGGAAGTTCGGGCTGTTGTTCCCGACCGTGCCGGTGAAGTTGGTGCCGCCGTTGCCCTCGATGGAGGCTGCGGCGCCGTCCGCGTCACCGATCGCCGAGGCGGGCGCGGCGGCGGCGGCCAGCGCGGCGACGGCCAGGCCGGCGGCGGCGAAGGACTTCTGGATCATGGGGAGATCCCTCTCTGAAATGCTCTTGGTTTCCGTGCGTACAACGCGTAGAACGCTCAGACCCGGTCTGCAGTCACTGACGTCCAGATCAAAGAATGACGGCACGGAAGGTTACGGGGATTTTTGAAAAGAGTCCGGGAGGCGCGTCGAAGAGTGGTTTCCGGTCGGATTATTAGGCCGAACCGGTTAACCGCCGCAATCCGTACTCACGGTCACTCGTTGAGGCAGATTGCTTTCGGGCTGCGCCCCGCAGCCCCTCCCTTCAGGGATCTCCAGTACGGACAGGCAGAACGGTGAAAAGCATGAAGTTCTCCAAGCGGGCCGGCGCGATGCTGTTGGCGGTCGGTGCGGGCATGCTCGCCTCCCAGGGAGCGGCCAGTGCCGCCCCGGTCAGCCCCGACCAGGTCGGTGCCCTGGAGGACAAGCTGGCCACCCAGCAGGTCCCGGCGGACGTGCCGCTCACCCCGCTCGGCAGCCGCGTCACGGCCGGCATCCCGACCTCGCTGCTCCTGCCGCCGGCGCCCGGCCGCACCACCAGCACCGAGCTCATCCCGGACCGGCTGGTCCCCGAGCTGCAGACCGGGAAGGTCGGCCCGAGCGCCAAGGCCCAGTTGCCGCTCCCGCTGGTCGACCAGGGCGCCGACCTCGGCCAGGTGCTGCTGGAGGCCCCGGCCGCGCCGCTGCACGCCGACACCCCCGGCCTCGCCGTCGGCAAGCCGCTCGCCCTCGTCCAGGACGGCACCGGCCAGCTGGCCGACGGCCGGCTCAAGGTGGGCGAGGTGGACCCGCGACTGGTCACCGGCACGGTGCAGGCCGTCCCGGGTGCCACTGCCAGCCTCGGCGACGACGACCACCCGATCTCGGTCACCGACAAGGTGGGCGACCTGGCCGCGACCACCACCGCGACCACCACCGGCGTGGTGCAGCAGACCGGCCTGACCGACCTGACCCAGCTCTGAGCCCAGCGGCTCCGGGCACGGTGGAGCCCGGCACCCCGGACGCGACCGGGGTGCCGGGCTCCCGCCTGCGCCGGGCGGCTCAGCCCGGCAGCACGCCGGTCAGCCCACCGACCAGCGGGAGGTCCCGGATGCCGCCGCCCGCGCTCAGCGGGCCGGTCAGCCCGCCGGTGCCGACCGGGGCCAGGCCCTGGTCGGGCTTGACGGTCGCGCCGTTGTTGAGCACGTCGGCCGAGGAGTTCGCCCACGGGTCCAGGCGCAGGTCCTTGACCGGCGCGAGCCCGTAACCGAGGCCGGAGGTCGTCCCGTTCAGCGCCTGACCGACATCGGTCTTCGCCAGCTTGGCCGGGCCCGACGCGGGGGCCGAATCGGTCGTGGTGGCGGCCTGCGCCGAGCCGGCGCCGAGCAGCACCGTGGCGCCGACGGCGACGACCAGGCAGGCCCCGCTCTTCTTCGAAACCATGCGGATCACCCTTCGGTGGATCGGGGGCCGGACGGCCACCGGCCGCCCGGGGATGCCGAACTGCCCCCCGGCCGGCTGGTCGGGGGGCAGTACGGCCGGAACGGGTGCCGATCGGGGATCAGCAGTCGTCCGCGGGCGGCGGGGGGAGCTCCACGTTGGCGCAGCTGTTGCCGAACGCCGGGTTCAGCAGGCCGACGATGTTGATGGAGTTGCCGCACAGGTTGACCGGGATGTGCACCGGGATCTGGACCTGGTTGCCGGAGACGACACCGGGGGAGCCGGCGGCCACGCCCTCGGCGCCGGAGCTGGCGGCGGCGGACCCGGCCGCGCCGAGCACCAGGCCGACAGCGGCGGCGGACAGGACGGCGGCCTTCTTCACGTTCTGCATGGGGGTTGATCTCCTCGATCACACACGGGTGGAGCGTGCCGCGCCCCGGCGTCGCGGGGCGCGGCACTCGGTGAATCAGCTGTCGCCGGTGCGGCGACGGCCGGTTCAGCCGGCGTTGACGCAGGTGTTGCCGAACGCCGGGTTGAGCAGGCCGATGACGTTGATGGAGTTGCCGCACAGGTTGATCGGGACGTGCACCGGGATCTGGATCTGGTTGCCGGAGAGCACGCCGGGGGAGCCGGCGGCCACGCCCTCGGCGCCGGAGCTGGCGAACGCACCGCCGGCGGCACCGAGGACCAGACCGGTGGCGGCCAGGGACAGGACGGCGGCCTTCTTGAAGTTGCGCATGTCTTTCCTCCGTTTTCTGCCCGACGGATGGGAAATGTCGGGAGCCGGGCGAGCACGAATACTCACCCGCTGGCTTCTGGGGATTGCCGTGATTGTCACTCCGGCGGCGCACACCGGCGTGTTTCGCCCATGGCTCGGGCGTCGACGCGGCCGCCGCGTTGTTCCAGCACCTCGCGAACAATTCCCGCACGGCCGGGAGCGGTTCGGGCGGAGGTGCGACCAGGGGAATTCCCGGTCAGGCGCTGAGGCAGTTATTGCCGAACGCCGGGTTCAGGAGGCCCACCACGTCGATCGAGTTGCCGCACACGTTGAGCGGAATGTGCACGGGCACCTCCACCGAGTTGCCCGAGACCACGCCGGCCGAGCCGGCCGCGACACCCTCGGCGGACGCGCCGTGCAGGTGGTGGGCGGACGCGACGCCGGCGCCGGCGGCGAGCAGGGCGGCGCCGGCCGCGGTGCCGACGACGCCGTGGGCGAGCTTGCGCATGGGCGGTACTCGATTCGTGTGAAGGGGGCCGGGTGGATCGTGTTCCGCCAGAGAGAACGAGGCACCGCGCGAGGGGAAACGGTCCGGTCCGCTGATCACCCGAATGCCGGTCGCCGTCCCCGTTGGGCCGGATGGGTGACAGTGCGTCCACTGTCGCAACCGGCCCGGGTGGGTGTCGTTCTTGATGTCGCACTCCCCGTGCATCTCTGTATGAACAGTCAGGAGGCTCGTATGAGCATCAAGAAGACCGCCGCCGTCGGCGCGGCCGTGGTGGGCATCGTGGCCGCCGGCGCCGGCACCGCGATGGCCAGCTCCGGCGCCGAGGGTGTCGCCGCGGGTTCCCCCGGTGTCATCTCGGGCAACCAGGTTCAGGTTCCGGTTCACGTGCCGGTCAACCTGTGCGGCAACACCATCGACATCATCGGCCTGCTGAACCCGGCGTTCGGCAACCACTGCGCCAACCTGGGCTGATCCTGCTCCCGGTTCGGCCGGTACGAGCCGCCGTTCCGCGCTTCCCTCCTGGGGCGCGGGGCGGCGGCTCTGCGCATGTCCGGGGGCGTGTCGGGGCGTCAGGTTCCGGCGGTGTCACAAGCCTTGTTGCGTTACTTGTCAGTACCTAGAATATGAGACCTGCTCACCTTTCTTGCTCCGCGCCGCTCGGCGCCCGGCCGGGCGGCCCCCCACCCCCCCGCAAGGAGTCGCGTGTGATCAGGTCCCGACTGACAGCGGCGCGGCGGCCCCGGACGGTGGCGCGCCGCTCCCCGTACGGCGCGCTGCTCGCCACCGGCGCCCTCGTCGCCGCCCTCGGCCTGGCCGGCGCCCCCGCCGCCCTCGCCGACCCGGCCCCCGCGGCCGGCGCCACCCGCCCGGCCGCCATCGTCGCCCTGGGCGACAGCGCCATCTCCGGGGAGGGCGCCGGCACCGACACCAACGACGGCTACTTCCCGGAGACCGACAGCCCCACCAACTACTGCCACCGGCACCCCAAGTCGGAGATCTTCGTCACCGACATCCCCGGGGTCACCCCGATCGACCTCGCCTGCTCCGGCGCCCAGACCGGCGACCTGGTCAGCGACCCCGAACTCGCCAAGGTCACCGGCTCCGGCAGCGGCGACTTCGGCGAGCCCAAACAGGACGTCAAACTCGCCGACGCGGCGGGCAGGTACGACGTGAAGATGGTCGTCGTCACGATCGGCGCCAACGACGACTTCGACTTCAGCGGGATCATGATGCACTGCCTCGCGCAGTACTTCCCGATCCCCAAGGACCAGGGCTGCCGCGACACCATCGGCAGCGACGAGATCGTCCAGCGCGCCAAGCGGGTCCAGCCCAAGGTCGTCGCGGCGCTCCAGAACATCCGGCAGACCATGCGGAAGGCGGGCTACGCCGACTCCTCGTACCAGCTGGTCTACCAGTCGTACTTCAATCCGATCACCCCGGACATCCGGCGCAACGACTACCTCGGCAAGGTCGCCGACGGCTGCCCGGCCTTCCCCGAGGACCTGGCCTGGGGCCACAACTG
Source organism: Kitasatospora sp. NPDC091276 (assembly GCF_040684355.1). Taxonomy (NCBI): domain Bacteria; kingdom Bacillati; phylum Actinomycetota; class Actinomycetes; order Kitasatosporales; family Streptomycetaceae; genus Kitasatospora; species Kitasatospora sp. NPDC091276. The sequence goes on from NZ_JBFBFU010000003.1 coordinate 190,820, forward strand.
GGTGGTGCCGACCTTCAGCGACGCGCTGCGCGGCGCCGCCGAGCAGGTGCCCGGCGTGCGCTACCTCGACCAGCGGCGGGTCGCCTTCGGCCACGAGGTCTGCGCGGAGTGGACCAGTTCCCCGTACGAGTACAGCAACGGGGACGTCATCAACCTCGCCGAGTGGGCCCGCAACGGCTGCGACTCGCAGATCGGCATCCCCGGGCTGTGCATGAACATGGTCCGCCAGTCGTACCACCTGAGGGTGGCCGGCTACCGAGGCGAGGGCGTCTGCCTCGGCCAGTTCTTCGCCAAGCCCGAACTGGCGCAGGCCTACTGCACGCTCAACCAGCAGAACACCACCTCCATCCAGCCGCTCACCCCCGGGCAGCCGTTCGCGGACGTCCCCGAGGACGGCTCCTGGTACCAGCTCACCAACGCGGCCAGCGGCAACGCGCTCGACCTCACCGGCGGCGGCACCTACGGCGACTCCACCAACGGCCGGGCGGCCATCACCTATCCGGCCACCGGCGGGCTCAACCAGTCCTTCGTCCTGGAGGCCAAGGCCGGCGGCAGCTACGAGCTCGACTTCAGCGGCAACCGGGACATGTGCCTGGACGCCAACGCCGCCTCCACCGCCGCCGGCACCCGCATCCAGCAGTGGCGTTGCAACGGCGGCGGCAACCAGCACTGGGTCCTCAAGCCGGCCGGCGGCGGCCGCTACAAGATCGCCGACTCCCAGGACCCGACCAAGGTGATCGCCCCCGGCACCACCCTCGACGCCAAGGGCAACCCCGCCGTCGAACTCGCCACCGACACCGGCGCCGCGACCCAGCTCTGGCAGCTCACCAAACTCGGCATCGTCTACCTCCACGGCTGATCCCGGGCACCCCCGTGGCGGGGGGGGGCGCCCCCCCCGCGCGGGGGGGGGGCCCC